>CABRGJ010000134.1 GCA_902470405.1 uncultured Eggerthella sp. | reverse complement strand
CGCATTGCCAACTTCGCGTCGAAGCGTCTCCAATCCATTCAACTCTACGTACAAGACCAAGGATGATAAGTGGATCCAGCTCTGTGTTTCAGCGCCCGAACTGGAATTCGATCACTTTATGGAGGCGATCGGGCGGGGCGATCTGAAAGGCGACCCGCGCTATTGCAAGATGGATCACATGCGCGCTCACTATCATGATGAATTCGTTGACATCATCGAAGAGGCGCTTGCGCAAAAGACCATGGAAGAGTGGGAGCGCGTGTTCACGGAAGCGGATGTGGCTTTTGGTCCGATGTACGAATCGAAGGATGTCCTGCGTGATCCCGAGGTATGGGACAACGAATACGCTGAGCTTGTCACATACCCAACGGGCGACGAGGCCATTCTTATCCATCCACCTGCTCGTTTCGATTCCATCGGTACGGCTCCGCTCGTCACGAGTCGCGGTATCGGTGCCGATACCGAGGCGATCTTGCGAGAGCACGGATTTAGTGATGAGCAGATTCGTGATTGGGAGGCGCGCGGTGTCGTAGCGCAACATGAGTGATCTTGAATGCGCATGAGCGATGTTCGATCGCGAGTGCTCAAGGGGGAGAAAGATGTACACCTTAGGAATAGATATCGGCTCGACCGCCACCAAGGCGGTAGTGCTCAAAGATGGTAAGGATATCGCTGCAAGTGCCATCATCAGCTTCGGCGCTGGAACGTCAGGCACCGATCAGGCTCTTGAGAAACTCTTCAAAGAGAGTGGTCTTACCTGGGAAGATATCGACTACACCGTCGCAACGGGTTATGGTCGCCTTCGATTCGATGAGGCCGACAAGCAGATCAGCGAGTTGAGCTGCCATGCGCGCGGTATGTATTTCATGATCCCTGACGCGCGCACCATCATCGATATCGGAGGCCAAGATGTGAAGGCGCTTCGTCTGAACGACCATGGAGGTTTGGACAACTTCATCATGAACGAGAAGTGCGCTGCTGGAACAGGGCGCTTTCTGGATGTTATGGCGGGCGTGCTCGAGACCACGACAGAGCAGCTCGGAACGCTCGACGCGCAGTCCGATGCACGCGTCGAAATCAGCTCGACCTGTACGGTCTTTGCCGAATCCGAGGTCATTTCACATCTAGCGAACAAGGAGAAGATCCCGAACATCATCGCAGGTATTCATGATTCCGTGGCGAAGCGAACGGCGGGTCTTGCTCATAGGCTTGGCGTTGAGGAGACGGTGGTCATGAGCGGTGGTGTCGCACAGAACGCAGGAGTGGTCCGCGCGCTCGAAGAGGAATTAGGCGTGAAGATAGCGATTCCGCCTCATGTACAGCTGATCGGTGCGCTGGGTGCTGCATTGCATGGGGCGAAGGCAGTCGAGAAGCGCAATAAGAAACAAGCCGCAGGCACGGGCGAAGCGATCGAGACGGATCAGTTCGCTACAGCTGTTGAAGACACCCGTGCTGCTCAACCTGACCCAGACTGTTCGGCCTGCAAAGAGGCGGGCTAGAGCGGTTTCAGCATGATAGACGGATGGATTGATTACGATGAGGAGATATGAAGCATGAGTGAGAAGAAAACGAGCAAGCAGTTGCTCCAGGAGTTCACTGCCAAGACCTATGACGAGATACGCGAGGCGAAGGAGAATGGCGAAGTGATCGGGTGGTCGACCTCGAACTTCCCAAAAGAGATCTGTCAAACCTTCGACCTGAAGATCATGTACCCCGAGAATCACAGTGCGGCAGTGGCTGCGAAGAAGGGCGCGATCCCCTTCTGCGAGAAGGCTGAGGGCCTTGGTTATTCTATGGATCTATGCTCATACGCACGCATCAATCTTGGCTTTGTCGAGCGCGAAGAAGACTTCGGTTTCGGTCTCGATGTACCAGAACCCGATTTCCTCTGCGTATGCAACAATATCTGCACGACGGTCATCAAGTGGTATGAGAATCTCGCGCATAACCTCGATATCCCGTTCTTGCTCTTCGATATTCCTTACAACACGGATGGCTATTACACGCCGAACAAGATCGGCTATATCAAAGCCCAGCTTCAGTACATCATCGATGAACTTGAGAAGATAACGGGCAAGAAGTTCGACTACGAGAAGTTCCATGAGATCCTGCGTATTTCGAGCATTAACGGTGCATTGTTCACCAAGGCGCTCGATCTGATCGGCAACAACAAGCCCTCGCCCGTGAATGGCTTCGATGGTTACAACTTCATGGCGCTCATGGTCGTGGCGAAAGGGCGCCCCGAGACCACCGCTATCCTTGAAGCATATATCTCAGAATTGGAAGAACGCTTAGCTACAGGAGATTACAACTTCAAGGGCGAGGAGAAATATCGTCTTATGTATGAAGGCATGGCATGTTGGCCTTACCTTCGTCACAACTCAGAGACGCTCGCCAGTATGGGCATCAATACGGTCGGTTCGATCTACTGCAACATCTTCGGCACCTCCTTCGATGATCTGGATGGCTATTGTCGTGGGTATGCGAGCACGAACAACTCGCAAGGTATCGATCTTGCGTTGCAACGTCGTCGCGCCATGATCGATGAATACCATTGCGATGGCACGTTGTGTAATGTTGCGCGAAGCTGTAAGCCTTGGGCAGGCATCATGTTCGAGACTTCAAGGCAGCTCGAAAAGGAGAAGGGCATCCCGTTCGCCACGTTCGATGGCGATCAGGCGGATCCGCGTGTTTTCTCGAAAGCTCAGTACGAGACACGCGTTCAAGGCCTCACCGAAGTAATGGACGAACGAATGGCAGAGCGCGCCTAAACGCACGATTCTACCGATCATGAAGGAAAGAGAGACGCTAATGGATCGCATTCAAGAAATACTTGCTCAATTCGAAGAGGCATCAGAGCATCCGTATCGCACGATCGAAGCATGTAATACAGAAAACAAGAAAGTGATCGGCCTTGTGCCATATTTCGGGCCATATGAATTAGTGCATGCTGCTGGCATGTATCCGGTCGAGTTGTGGGGTGGAAACATCGACCCGAGCGAGGCGCATCGCTACTATCCTGTGTTCTACTGTTCGATCTTGCTTTCGCTGCTGGAGTTCGGCTTGAAGGGCGATTACGATTTCCTCTCGGGCGTCATCATCCCGACCACATGTGACGGCTTGCGCAATCTCGAGGAGAACTGGAAGTATGCGAAGCCCGATATGCCGGTCATCGCGCTCACGCAGCCAGTCAATCGCAAAACGCAAGCTGCCGAGGATTATTATGTGAACGAGCTGCATCGTATCCAGCATGAGCTGGAAGAGATCGTAGGCCATCCTATCACCGACACGCAGCTGTTCCACAGCATTCAGCTCTACAACAAGCAGAAAGCGCTCATGCGCCGTTTCTCGGAGGTTGCATGCGACCATCTTGATATCTTCACGCCGAAGATGCGCCACTATGTCTACAAAGCAGCACGAGTGATGCCGGTCGAGAGGCATGTCGAACTGGTCGAAGAGTTGCTCAAGGAGCTCGAGCAGCTTCCGGTCTACACGTTCGACGGTCCACGCCTCATCGCAACGAGCATCCTCATGGATTCGACCGAGTTGCTCGATACGCTCGAAGAAGAGGGTATCGCTATCGTCGGTGATGATATCGTAGGCGACTCGAAGCGTTTCGAGACCGATGCGCCCGACCATGTCGACCCCTTCGTGTCGCTTGCGCGCATTTGGCCGCACATCGAAGGTTGCTCGGTACTCTTCGATCCTGCGAAGCTTCGCGGTCCGATGCTGATCGATCTGTACAACCAGCGCGATGCAGATGGCATTCTCATCAGCATCATCAAGTTCTGCGAGGAAGAGGAGTTCGACTATCCGGTCTTGAAGAAGGATTTTGAAGAGGCAGGAATCCCTGTGCTCTATCTTGAGACCGAGAATCAGGGTCG
>CABRGJ010000133.1 GCA_902470405.1 uncultured Eggerthella sp. | reverse complement strand
CGGCTGCAACCAATACGATCATGATGACGCTCTTGTGAAAGAGGGCGCGGTCGTGGATCGCATCAGCTTCGACCAGATGCATGACCGTCTCGCGCTTGTCGTCGGCTACACCGAGCTTACGTCCATACATGAAGTAGAACAGCACGAGCACAGCGGCCAAGATGATGAGCACGGCAGGCGCGTCGTAGATGATGAAGTCGAAGAATGAGAGATTCGCTGCAGAGCCGATCATGATATTAGGCGGATCGCCGATAAGGGTTGCGGTACCACCAATGTTCGAAGCAAGGATCTCAGTGATGAAGAAGGGTATCGGGTTGATGTCGAGCAAGAGTTTGCAGCCCGTATAGGTGACAGGGCCGATCAGCAAGATCGTCGTTACGTTATCGAGGAGCGCGGAGAGCACTGCAGTGATAAGGGAGAATGCGAGCATGATCAGCCACGGATTACCCTTTACCAACTTCGCTGATTTGATGGCGAGGTATTCGAAGATGCCTGATCCTTTTACAACGCCCACGAATAACATCATGCCTACCAACACACCGAGCGTATATGCTCGATACCCGTATCGAAATCGATGATGCCAAAGAGGATCAGCGCGACTGCGCCGCAGAGCGCTGCGGTGGTGCGGTGGATTTTCTCCGACACGATGAGCGTCATCACGACGACGAAGATGATGATTGAGATGATCTGTGCAGTTGTCATTGAGTTCGTTCCGTTTGTCTTTTCACGCATTTTTGACGCCTACAGGCTCGCCTGAGGTATCGATCTGCGTGGCCTCGCAGTTTATTCCTGTAGTACTTTACCCTAATCGAGCAAGAGCGGTATTGACTTATCTTTTACAAGAGGATGCTCTTCTGCAAACGGCTTTTTATCTAAGCTTCAACCTCGGTCAGTTTACCCGTGGTCGAATCGATGATGAACCCGCGAATCGTGATCTTCTCAGGAATGAGTGGATGATGTTCGATCAGATGAACGGTCTCGCGTACGCTCTCCTCGCCGTCACCAAACCCGGCAAGCCATCCTTCGAAATCGATACCACAATAAGGCATCAGCTCAATAGGGTCGCGCGGAACACCCGCCTCGAGCATGTGCTCGATCATCTCTTGGGCATTCATGTGTTGCGCGCCACAGTTGCTATGACCCACCACCATGACATTCTCAACGCCAAGTTCGAAGATGGCTACTAAAAGCGAACGGACCACACTGCCGAAAGGATGCGCGATCACACCTCCAGCATTCTTGATGATCTTCGCATCACCGTTCTTGAGCCCGAGTGCTGCAGGTAAGAGCTCGGTCAAGCGCGTATCCATGCAGCTGAGCACGGCAAGCTTCTTATCAGGATATTTGTCGGTCTTGAACTGTTCGTAGCGCTTTTCCTCAACAAATGTATCGTTATAGGCAAGCACCTCATCGATCGTGGCCATAGGCATCCTCCTCGGTCGAGCAGCTAGCTTCATCATTGTTCTTCTCTATTGTAGTTTTGTGCCCATGTAAAGAAAAGGCTGGCGTGATGCCAGCCTTTCAAGCCTGCTCTATCAGACGAAAATAGGTGATATCGCCTTCTGGTCAAGCCAGTGTCTTTAGCCGTAGATCTTCTTGAAATCGGCGTAGGCCTTATCAGCCTCGTCCATGATATCAGTGATGATCTTCTTGGTGGGCTTCATCTCTTTGATGAGTCCGGAGATCATGCCTGCAGAGAAGGCGCCACGCTCGATGATGCCATCACGCGCTGCAGCAACAGTACCGCGGCAGAATTGATCAAGCTCTTCGCTAGAGCAGCCTGCATCGAATTTCTCCCAATATTCCACGGTGAAGGGGCTTTTGATGCAGCGAACCTGCTTCTTGCCATATTCACCGGTCAGCACGGTGTCGCTGTCAGCTGCGTCGATCACGATCTGCTTGTAGACCTCGCTGATCGGGCATTCTTCAGCTACTAGGAATGCAGTACCCATCTGAACACCTACTGCGCCCAACATGAGCGCCGCCATGAAGCCCTTGCCATCAGCGATGCCGCCAGCAGCGATGACCGGGATATCCACTGCTTCAGCAACTTGGCGAACCATAGGGAAGGTGCACATCTTGCCGATGTGTCCGCCGCCTTCCATGCCTTCAGCTACGACTGCGGTCGCACCTAGATCCTGCATCTTCTTCGCCGCACGTGCATGTGGGATCAGGCAGATCACCTTGATGCCGCCTTCCACCAGGATCGGTACGATCTTCTCGGGGTTGCCAGCGCTGATCGTGCAGATCGGCACTTGCAGCTCGACGCACATGCGTGCACATTCTTCGACGATGTCGCTTTCCATGATCAGGTTCACTGCGAAAGGCTTATCAGTCATTGATCGTGCGATCTCGACTTGCTCTTTCACCCATTCGCCATCATGGAGCGTGGACGCGATGACGCCCAAGCCGCCTGCTTCGCTTACGGTCGCGGCGAACTTGCCGTCTGAGATATGCGCCATTGCGCCTTGGATGATGGGGTATTCGATACCTAATACATCGCAGAGTTCTGTTTTCATGAAAGCTCCTTAGAAAGAGTTTAGTTCTTCAGATAATTATATCGGCCATCGCGTGTACGTAAGGTTTGCGCTCGCTATCGAAATATCTCCAACCATTGGCCCAGTCCTATGAAAGGAGACACCAGAGGTTTTAGGAAAGAAGCGAACGCAACCTTACGGATCTACATCACGACGATCGGTTTGATGAGGTCGCGCGGATGTTCGTGCATCAGCTCGAATGCCTCCTCTATCGCATCAACGCCTGAAAGCTTATGCGTGACTAGGTGCGACGGATCGACCATGCCGTTCTGTACCATCAGCGCTAGACGCTCCATGCGCGCACGACCGCCTGGACAGCAGCCCGACAGCAGTTCTTTGTTTGCGGTACCGAACCCCCAGTAATTCAAAGGGATCTCGAGGTTGCCTTGTTGAGCGAAGTAGACGATGCTCGCCACCTTACCGTGAGGCTTCACCATGCGCATTCCATCACCAATAGCCTCAAGTGTGCCACCAGCGATGATGACCTTGTCTACGCCTTTGCCACCCATCAGCGCCTTCACCTGTTTGGTGACTGGTCCTGCCTTATAATCGACCAGGTCGGTCGCACCATAGAGCTTCGCGACCTCTTGCGTGATAGGGCGATTGCCGATCGCGATGATGCGACCAGCGCCGCGTAGCCTAGTGCCTGCTACCGCCATGAGCCCCACAGGACCGATGCCATAGACCACTACGGTATCGCCGAATTGCACGTCAGCAAGTTCGACACCGAAGAAGCCGGTGTTCATCATATCTACGATCATGAGCGCTTGTTCGTCGCTTACGCCTTCGGGAATGAGCGCGAGATTCTGATCTGCTTCAGGCGCGAAGAAGTATTCTGCGAACACGCCGTCCAGTTCGCCTGTGTATTTATAGCCATCCAGGATGCCGCCTGAGTGCGTACCCATCGGCAGTTCCTGGTGCTCGTAAGTGAACATATAGTCAGGCGTGATGGAGGGAACCAACACGCGATCGCCTACTTTGAAATCGCGCACACTGCTGCCGACCTCGACCACCTCGCCGATCGCTTCGTGCCCGAGCGTCTTTCCGATGGAAGCAGGATTGGTCATCTTGTATGTGTTGCTCACATCGGAAGTGCACGGTGTGACCGCAATAGCCTTGATGACAGCGCCGTATTCGTCGCAGGTAGGGTAGGGCTTTTCGCCGAAGACCGCCTTACCGTGTTCTTCGAGGATGAATGCTTTCATAGGTCCTCTTTTCTTGTATCTCGGTCCGAACGAACCTGGTGTCATTTCACTTTATTATAAAGAAAGAAAAGGCAGGATCTTTTCTTGTTTGAAGCGGGATATCCTTTAAGTTTATATGTGGATGTGTCCCAAATGTGTGTAAATTGTGAACGTTCTTCTTATCTAAATTTTAGTTCTTGACCAAGGTATACCAGGCGAGGATAATACTGCCTTGCGCGACTCACGAGTTGCGTGCGTTTCGG
>CABRGJ010000132.1 GCA_902470405.1 uncultured Eggerthella sp. | reverse complement strand
GTGAGAGCAAGATAGGCTTCAGGATCTGATGCGCTCAAAAGGGCAAGTCCGTTCATTAAGGATCGTTCATGAAAGAATACAATCCGCACGATATCGAACCTCGTTGGCAGAAAGTCTGGGAAGACGAAAAGCTCTATGAGGTGACCGAAGATACATCGAAGCCAAAGCGCTACGTTCTCGAGATGTTCCCCTATCCTTCGGGCGATATCCACATGGGTCACGTGAGCAACTACACGTACGGAGATGTGGTCGCGCGTTATTGGCGCATGCGTGGGTATGACGTGCTTCATCCTATGGGCTGGGATGCGTTCGGCCTTCCTGCAGAGAATGCTGCGATCAAGCATCACAGTCACCCTGCGAAGTGGACCTATGCCAATATCGACACGCAGAAGGCCTCCTTCAAGCGCATGGGCTTCTCTTTTGATTGGGATAGAACGGTGGTCGCGTGTGATCCCGACTACTATCGTTGGGGCCAGTGGATCTTTCTGAAGTTCTGGGAACGCGGATTGGTCGAGCGCCGCAACTCTCCGGTGAATTGGTGCCCCGATTGCGGGACCGTGCTTGCGAACGAGCAGGTCATTGAGGGTCGTTGCTGGCGTTGCGATTCTGAGGTGGAAAAGCGCGATCTGACCCAATGGTATTACAAGATCACCGATTATGCGCAGGAGCTGCTGGACGACCTCGATCAGCTGGAAGGTTGGCCTGAGCGCGTTAAGCAACAGCAGGCGAATTGGATCGGCCGCTCCGAAGGCGCAGAGGTCGACTTCACGCTGTGCGATCTCGAGGGCGAGCCTACTGATGAGACCATCACTGTTTTCACGACGCGCGCCGATACGCTTTTCGGGTGCAGTTTCTTTGTGCTTGCTCCTGAATATGCCGGCCTTGAGGCATTGGTCAAGGGAACCGAACAAGAAGCGGCTGTCATGGAGTTCGCTGAAACAGCGAAGAAGGTGAGTGCTGTTGATCGTGCTATGGGCGATCGCGACAAACATGGTATCTTCACGGGCCGTTATGTCATCAACCCCATCAACGGTGAAAAGGTGCCAATATGGGTGGCGGATTACGTCGTCGCCGATTACGGTACGGGTGCGGTTATGGCGGTGCCTTGCGGCGATCAACGTGACTTCGAGTTCGCACGTAAGTACGATCTGCCCATCGTTCCGATCATCCTTTCAGAAGATGATCCGCTCTATTCTCAGTTGAAAGACGAGCAGCAACGAGTGGTGATCGAGGTCGATTGGCCTGAAGCATACGCGGCAGAGGGCGTGCTCGTTCAGTCAGGACCATATACAGGTATGGTTGGCGGAAAGCACTCGCCTGCTGAGGAAGCGGTGGTCGCGGAGCTTGAACGCATGGGTAAGGGCAAGCGCACGGTCGAATTCCGCTTGCGCGACTGGCTCATCTCTCGCCAGCGTTACTGGGGCAACCCTATTCCTGCTATTCATTGTGAGCACTGCGGTGTTGTTCCAGTTCCTGAGGATCAATTGCCTGTGCTCCTGCCTGAGGATATCGACCTTGCAGCGGGCGAGACGCTTGCAACGCATGAATCGTTCATCAACACGACGTGTCCGAAGTGCGGTGCGCCTGCGAAGCGCGAGACGGACACAATGGATACCTTCACTTGCTCGAGCTGGTATTACATGCGCTATACCGATCCTCACAACGATGAATTACCATTCGATCCCAAGAAGGCGAACTACTGGATGCCGGTCGATCAGTATATCGGCGGTATCGAACATGCCATCCTGCATCTGCTCTACAGCCGTTTCTTCACAAAGGTACTGCGCGATGAAGGTATGCTCGATTTCGACGAACCCTTCACGAATCTGCTTTGCCAGGGTATGGTGCTTGACGAAAATGGCGATGTCATGAGCAAGTCAAAAGGCAATGTCGTCTCTCCTGAAGAGATGATCGCTGCCTATGGCGCTGACGCGGTGCGTGCGGCCGTGCTGTTCATGGGTCCTCCTGACAAGGAGAAGCTTTGGAACGAAGATGGCCTTGCAGGTATGTATAAGTTCCTCAATCGCTTGTGGCGTCAAGTCTACGATCTGGTTGGCCAGGCAGGGGAGGAGACGCTCTTCCAAGAGGATCCTGGGAAAGAAGCAGGCGAAAGGCTTGCCGAAGGGCTCAACCGCGAACGCCATCGTTTGGTGGGCAAGGTGATCGACGACATCGAGCGCAACAACTTCAACACCGCTATCGCGGCGATCATGGAGCTTTCGAATGCAGTGGGAGATTACTTGCGTGCAAATCCTGCAGAACTCCGCGCACAAAGTGCCGATCTTAAGGCACTCGATGCCGATACTGCTGAAGTGTTGGTGAAGCTCATGGCTCCGTTCGCGCCTCACTGGGCTGAAGAGCTGTGGCATACGCCACTTGGACATACTACGTCCGTTCATGAACAGCCCTGGCCCGAATTCGATCCAAGCCAAGCCGTCTCGAATGAGATCGAGCTTGCGGTGCAGATCAACGGTAAGGTAAAGACGCGCATCACCGTTCCTGCTGATGCGGCTGAAGAGATCATTCGCGAAACGGCGCTCAACGCTGTATCGAAAGCAACCGAAGGCAAGAGCATCGTGAAAGTGATCGTGGTTCCAAGCCGTTTGGTGAATGTCGTCGTTAAATAGATGATCGTCGGAGTTATATCGGATATTCATGGACGCTTGAGTGCGGAGGCCTACGCGGCACTGCAGGGAAGTGACTATATCCTATGCGCCGGCGATATCGAAAGTCGCATGGTTCTTACAGAACTTGAGACTATCGCACCTACTATCTGCGTGCGTGGCAATTGCGATCGCTATGATCTGGGGCCATGCGTCAAGGATCTTGTCTCACCACTTTTGGCTGGTGTGCGTTTTCGCATGGTGCATCGCCCCGAGGACATCGGTGTCGTTCCCGAAGATGTTCGAGTGGTCATCCATGGACATACGCACATTCCTCGTGAGCAATATGGTAAGGATGGCGTGTTGTTCTTGAATCCCGGCAGCCCATCGCGCCCGCGCGGGGGAAGTCACAAGAGCGTAGCGCGTCTTTTCGTTGATGAGGGCAAAGTGAAGTCCGTCGAATTCATCGATCTAGAAGAGCATCTTCTTTCTTAAACGATGACGCACTCCATCATCGTTGTGCTTTTCTGCAACTGAGAAAGACCTTGACCCCCTTCGGGTTGAAAGATAGAATACTTGTTTGCATAAGCGCCGTTAGCTCAGTTGGTAGAGCAGGGGACTTTTAATCCCAAGGTCGCGGGTTCGATTCCCTCACGGCGCACCATTCTAGCCGTTCAGTCTCGCTCTTCGCGAGACTTTTCTTTTTCGAGAACCACTCGGAGAAGATATTGTGTAGAAATTATGGAGTTGAGCCAACTTATCCTAGAATTGAAAGGCTTGCACGTGTGTGCCGTGGCTCTCTGCGCGGTAAAACGGGCAGGTGCGATATTGGTCCGATCTCGCTAAAGGAGCGATCTTGGCTAAAGAAGATGCTATTGAATTAGAAGGTACGGTTTTGGAAGCGCTGCCGAATGCGATGTTTCGCGTAGAGCTCGAAAACGGCCATAAGATTCTTGCTCACATCTCAGGAAAGATGCGTATGCACTACATCAAGATCCTTCCGGGGGATAAAGTGCAGGTCGAGCTCTCTGTCTACGATCTCGATCGCGGACGCATCACCTATCGCTATAAGTAATACTGCAGCAACAACCTCGTTTTACAAACTACCGCCTGCGGCTGGGCGTGTTGATAAAGTGAACGCATAACCGAAAGGAAATTGAATTATGAAGGTACGTCCTTCGGTCAAGAAAATGTGCGACAAGTGCAAAATCATTCGACGTCATGGCAAGGTTCTGGTCATTTGCGAGAACCCTCGTCATAAGCAGCGTCAAGGTTAAAGAGAAGGGAACTAGTTCATGGCACGTCTTGTTGGTGTCGACCTTCCTCGCGATAAGCGCATTGAAGTCGGCTTGACCTACATTTACGGTATTGGCCTTACCACCTCTAAGAAGATCCTTGCGGAAACCGGTGTAGATCCCG
>CABRGJ010000131.1 GCA_902470405.1 uncultured Eggerthella sp. | reverse complement strand
AACATGTGTAGATCCGACAGGAGCGTTGTGTCGATCGGATGAGACCAACGGATTCTACTTGATCGCAGAACTAGTAGGGGGGACCTGGTTCGGTCAACTCTGCGCGCTTGCAGTCGCACTTGCTCAGGGCGTCTTCACGGGTTTGGTTGCTCAAGTGTCGATCTCGCGCGTGCTCTATGTGATGGGTAAGAGCGGATCGCTTCCTGCTCCACTTGCTAAGATGGACAAAAAACGCGGTGTCCCTCTGGTGGCAACGCTCTTTGTCTCGGCGCTTTCGCTCGTTCTCTTGCCCTTCTTCTTGAATATCGGTATGGATGGCCTCGCAAAAGTGGTTAACTTCGGTGCGCTAGGGTCCTACATCCTTCTGAATATCTGTGTCTTTTGGTATTTCTGGATCAAGCGGAAGGATCATGGCAATCTTCTGCGTTATCTTATCTGCCCGATCATAGGCGTTTTGATCACTGCGAGCATCTTTGCATCGCTCGATCCCACAGCACATCTCATCGGTGCAGCATGGATCGTGATCGGCATCATTTACTATCTGGTTGCGACACACATCTTCAAGCGTACCATCTCGATGGAGTGACGCTCGCTTGATAGTCCGCAGCGAGACCTCAAAAGGCTTTTCGTAACGACTCCGTATGAGCAAGCTCGTTCGGAGTCTTTTCATTTTCCCTGACAGGACCCCCTGTTTCCATTTCGTTTCCCAAAGGCAACATCTGTTTGACGAATCTTACAGCAACCCTACAAAGCCACCACTCCAATTTATGTTGTGCAATTCTAAAACCAAGTTGAAAGGGCTGCTCCGTGCAGCATGATTTTGAAAGGGGTGGATGAGATGAGCGAACAAAATGCATCAGCAGCACCTGCAAAATCATCTGGTACTGCACCGTCGGCTAGCTCGAACAAGCAAGCTTTGAAAACGCTTGGCTTCTTTGGATTCTTTGCGATGACGGCCTCAATGGTTATGACAGTCTACGCATATCCGAATTTTGCTTCTTCTGGTCTCCACTTGATCTTCTTCTTGATCTTAGGTGGTGTCTTCTGGTTCTTGCCAGTAGCGCTGGTTGCTGCTGAGATGGCAACGGTGAAAGGTTGGGAGAATGGCGGTATCTTCGCTTGGGTCGGCAATACGCTCGGCAAGCGTTGGGGTTTTTCGGCATTGTTCTATCAATGGTTCCAAATCACAGTTGGATTCGTCACTATGGCATTCTTTGTCTTGGCGGCGATCTCCTACATTGTTGGTTGGGATGCGCTCTACAACAATCCATTGGTTATGTTCATCGGAGTTGCGATCATCGTCTGGGGATTGACGTTAACGCAGCTCGGGGGAACAAAACTGACCGCACGCATCGCCAAGGTCGGCTTTTTTGGAGGCGTTTTGCTTCCAGCGGTTGTCTTGCTTATCGGCTTGATCGCATACTTGGCGACCGGCGGGATTTCTCAGTTGAAGTTCGATATGGATGGCTTCATTCCTGATTTTACTCAGGTAGGAACGCTCGTCATCTTCGCTTCGTTCATCCTGGCGTTCGCTGGTGTTGAGGCAAGTGCATCACACGTTAACGAGTTGAAGAATCCTGGCAAGATCTATCCGCTCGTCATGATCGTTCTATGTGTTCTCACGATCGTGCTCGATACGCTCGGCGGTCTCGCGGTTGCGATGACCATGTCCGAGACCCAGCTCAATGCGAACTTGAGTACGGGTGTTGTCCAAGCTTTTGCAAATATCTTCGACGCTCACTTCGGATGTGGCTGGATCGTTTACGTGATCGCATTCTTGCTTGCAGCAGGCGTGCTTGCGGAGATCTCTTCTTGGATCGTCGGTCCTTCTCGTGCGTTGCTCGATACCGCGAATGAGGGCATCATTCCGCGTAGCTTGGCAAAGACGAACAAGCATGGCGTGTCGGTTAAGATCGTAGTGATTCAAGGCATCATCGTTACCATTTGGGATGCAGTTCTCTGCGGATCCATGGCGTTGTCTGGTGGTTCCGGTTCTTCGATCTCGTATCTGACCGCGGTTGGTTTGACCGTTGTCATCTATCTGGTCGGTTACGTACTGTTCTTCCTTGGCTATTTCAAGTTGGTATTCAAAGGCAAAGATCACGCACGCGCATTCAATGTGTTCGGTGGCACGGTCGGCAAGTGCATCGTTGCAGGATGTGGTTTGCTACTCACTATCTTCGCACTGATCGTGTCCTTCTTCCCGCCAAGTCAGCTCGATGCTCAGTCAGGAATGGTGTATGTTGCGACGTTGCTCGTCTGCTGGGTCGTCTCGGTGGCGATACCGTTCGTGGTCTACGGATTGCGTCACCATTGGAATAATGGCATCGATCATGAGCCGCCCACCATTCCGAGCAAGAAGATGCTTGCTACGGCAAGCGCAGGTGGAGCCTCGCAAGCGCCAGCGACCCCCGCACAAACACCAACGTCCGCCCATGCAGATCCGGGAGCCCCGAAAGCTCCGCCTTCAAGCTCTGATTCGTAGAGCCTGATCGATTCGATCTATTACGGGGGATGATATCGCAAAGAGAAAGGCGGTTCGTCGACAAAGAATACGCGCAAGAGCGCACCACGCAAGGAAAAAGATAGAACCATCGCTCTTCAGTGAAAGGCTGAAGGGAAAACAGGAGGAGATTATCATGACAGTAAAAGATGCAAAGCTCGTCACGACCGAAGAACTTGCTGAGATGGATGCCCAGACAAGGTATACCACACCGATCTTCGGCAGCTATGCTTCAGACGTTGAGATGCCTGAAACAGAGCTTAATAAAGAGCCGATCGAACCACGCATCGCAAGTGAGATCATTCGCGAGTACATTGGTACCGAAGGCAATGCTCATCAGAACCTCTGCACATTTGTTCAGACCTATATGGAGCCAGAGGCTGCAGAACTGATGAAAGATACGCTTGAGAAGAACGCGATCGACAAGGATGAGTATCCTATGACCGCAGATCTTGAGAATCGTTGCGTCAAGATCATTCAGAATCTTTGGCACGCTGACCAGAACGAAGAGCCCATGGGCACATCAACCGTTGGTTCTTCTGAGGCTTGCATGCTTGGTGGCTTGGCGGCATTGTTCCGTTGGAAGGGGCTCGCTAAAAAGGCAGGTATCGATATCTACAGCGATCATCGCCCGAATCTGGTCATCACTTCTGGCTATCAGATCTGTTGGGAGAAGTTCTGTCGCTATTGGGACATTGAGATGCGTCTCGTTCCGATGGATGCCGAGCATCTCTATATGACACCAGAATCCTGCATGCCGTTCGTTGACGATCATACGATCTGCGTCGTTGCTCTGCTTGGTATCACTTATACCGGTTGCTACGATGATGTTAAGGGTATCGATGCTGCTCTGACCGAATACAACAAGACCGCTGCGGTTCCGGTCCGTATCCATGTCGACGGCGCTTCCGGTGCTATGGTCGCTCCGTTCCTTGAGCCTGATCTTGAGTGGGACTTCCGCCTACAGAACGTCTGGTCTATTTCGACTTCTGGTCACAAGTACGGCTTGGTT
Organism: uncultured Eggerthella sp.; assembly: GCA_902470405.1. Classification (GTDB taxonomy): domain Bacteria; phylum Actinomycetota; class Coriobacteriia; order Coriobacteriales; family Eggerthellaceae; genus Anaerotardibacter. Next base: position 546 of record CABRGJ010000131.1, on the reverse strand, counting down.
TACCCGGGCATTGGTTGGGTCATGTGGCGCTCTAAGGAAGCACTGCCCGAGGATCTGATCTTCTGGGTAAGCTACCTGGGCGGTCAAGAGGCAACCATGGCTATCAACTTCAGCCGTTCTGCTTCTCAGATCATCGGTCAGTATTATGTGTTCATGCGTAATGGCTTCGAAGGATTCAAAGAGATCCAGAAGCGCACGCTCGATGTAGCACGCCATCTGGTTCAGGGCATCAAGGATCTTGGCATCTTCATCATGTATGAAGAGGCGACCGAGATTCCGATCCTTTGCTGGAGCCTTGATCCGAAGGCCGGTAAGAAGTGGACGCTCTACGATCTTGACGATCGTATGCGCATGCACGGTTGGCAGGTTCCTGCATATCCGCTGCCTGCAAACATGCAGGATGTCACGTGCCAGCGTATCGTTACGCGTGCAGATCTCTCGATGACTATGGCCGATAAGTTCTTGAAGGACATGAAGGCAGAGATTGCAAACCTCGACAATGCGACCGTGATCGGTTCTGCTGATACGAACATCTCTAATAAGAAG
>CABRGJ010000130.1 GCA_902470405.1 uncultured Eggerthella sp. | reverse complement strand
AACACCACCCCTGAAGAACGCACGAACTTCTTTGCTAAGACCGGCAGCGCCGTACTTCCGCTGCTCATCGGTTTCGGAGTGCTGTTCGGCGTAGCGTCCGTTTTCATCGGTATCGCGTATCGACAACACCGAAAAGCCCAAGCGGTCACTGCTGCTATTGCACACAACATGCTCGGATCGAAAGATCCTTGGAGGCCCTAGCGATCATCCATGCAATAACTAATCAGGCTATCGACTCGCAACCCCAAGGAGCACCATGATCGTTATTTCTGCCCCTCGTTACTTGAAGCCGCTTAGAGCATTGCTCGCTCTAGCGCTCTGCACAACTTTCTTTCTGCAACTCGGCATCTTCTCGGGCGAAGATGCCGAGGCTGCAACACTCCAGCGCGGCGATGTCTCACGAGCAAGTTCAGGCGGAATCGTCTTAGATGCCGAACTCCATACCAAGCAACCAGTCTTCGATAAACACGTCTCAGTCTCATCTGTCGCAAATAGCAGCACGCCTGATACCATCCATACCTATTCATATACGCTCAACGTGCCCGCAAAAACCTATACGATGCTCGGCACCACCGTGAGTGCTCGCTGGAGCGATGTGGGCTTCGATGCTGAGGATGACCGCATCGATCTCGTCGTAAGCTGGCTTCCTGATTCAAGGTGGTACTCACTTTCGGCACTCTCGCAGATACCGCTCTTGCAGCGCTACGACAAGAATGGATATGGCACCGCAGGAATCTGTATCGGGATCAACAAGGAGATCACCGGGGCGCGCTCCTGTTGCGAACAGCACCTCAAGATCGAATTCCTCAAACACGGCACCTCGACTCCTGCGCGTGGCTCATTCCTCACCAAGATCACCGATCTCGATAAAGCTGGATGGTATGACAGCTATGATGACCGCTGGTGCGAATCGGTCGAATTCGTTTCGGGACACGGGTCGGATATGTACGTTCCCGCAAGCAACATTCTGAATATCGGCATGAACCGCAATAATGAAAACGCAACCGATTATCGCGCGACACGAGAAATGGATGGATCGAGCCTTGATTCAGGGGTGGTCGCATGCCTCGCATCAGGAGCTGAATTCTGGTATTACTCGACGCGTGGATGGACCGATATCCTCGATCAATTCGACCCTAAGAGCATCACGCTTTGGGGTACTGCTGGCGGAGAGATCCATTGCGATGGGAAGACTGGAACCATACCCGTTGGATGGCGCGGCAGCAGAACGGTTTCCATCGATGCTTCAGTGGGATATAAGATCACAGACGTCAGGATCAACGGAGGGTCGATTGGCACGCCTTCCTCTTATGCCTTCACTTCGGTCACCGACCATCACACGATCAACGCATCTTTTACGCCCATCGCATACACGATCACCTTCAAACCAAACGGCGCTGAGGGACTGATGCCTTCGCTTACCATGGCCTATGACGAATCTCGACGTCTCACCAATAACAGCTTCGTTCGCCCTGGTTATCTCTTCACAGGATGGAACACCCATTCTGATGGCTCTGGAGTCCAATATGAAGATGCCCAAGAGGTGCAAAACTTGAGCAGCGCCGATGGAGCAGAGATCGTGCTCTACGCTCAATGGAAACCCATCGAATACGAAGTGGCTTTCAATGCAAATAGCGGCGTTGGATCGATGCCGAATCAGAGCTTTGTCTATGATCGAGCTCGGGCGCTCACCTCGAACAGCTTCACAAAGACCGGCTACTCGTTCGATGGATGGAACACACGACAGGATGGCAGCGGCGAGGCCTTCGCCGATGGACAAGAAGTGGTGAATCTCACCTCGAATCAGGACGATACGGTCACGCTCTACGCTCAGTGGACGCCTATCACCTATCGCGTCACCTTCGACGCAAATGAAGGAAAGGGGGCGATGGAAGAGCAGCGCCTCGTCTTCGATCAGACCGATCGCCTCTATGTCAACCAATTCTCTCGAACAGGATATCTTTTCACAGGGTGGAACACGCAATCAGATGGGGAAGGAACGCGATACACCGATCTTCAGGAGATCTTGAATCTCTCCTCTACTTCCGACGACGTGATCGTGCTCTACGCCCAATGGATACCGATCGGCTACTATATCGTGTTCGATACACAAGGAGGCTCGGGTACCATGGCCGACCAGATGTTCCTCTACGATCAAGCTGAAGCACTCCAACAAAATACCCTCCAACGCACAGGGTATCGCTGGGTCGCCTGGAACGCACATCCTTCTCTTCCTGAAGGAAGCTATACAGATTGCGAGGTGGTCAAGAACCTGGCCGAACGCGCGAACGAGACTGTCGTACTCTACGCAATATGGACGGCAAATCGCTGCTTGATCGTCTATGACAGCAACGGCGGCACTGGATCGATGCACGCTCAGTCGCTCGCTTATGGTACAGCTGAAACGCTCTATCCCAATAAATTCGAACGGACAGGCTACCGATGGTCTTCATGGAATACCCAACCTGACGGATCAGGTCTTTCTTATGACAACGAGCAATGTGTGCAGGATCTGAGCACGATCGACAACAGCATCATCACACTCTACGCCCAGTGGGCAGAAAAACCCGAAGACGATGCAGGGAACAACTCTTCGCCTAAGCCTGATACCGAAGATCCCGATCCGAATCCTGAACCCGATCAAGATACGATCGAACAACCTGGCGATCGGCCCTCAGAGGACGGTTCTTCGAGCGATGATCCTGCGAACAACCCTGCCAACGCTCCCTCTTCTACTGAAAAGAACGAGGGAAATAACCGACCGGGCGCAGACCTCGCCGAAGTGATGGATCCCGAACCTCCTGACGAGCCAGGTGAGAACGAAGAAGGTCTTGCGTCTGCTCAGGCAACACGCGATAGCGCTTCGAAAACCACAACGAATAGCTTGTCATACGCAAAGACTGGCGAGGCGATCGTGCCGATAGTCTGCTGCGCACTCGCTGGCGCCACGCTTGGGGCTGTACTCATGATATATGCCCACCGCAAGAAGAAGTGCGCGCTCGAAAAACAACGACGCCTCTTTCAGAAATACCTAAAGCCATGAGATGGAAACGTCGAGCACGGTGGCTTTTCTGTATCGGATCCGCACTTCTCATCATCTCTTCCGGAGCTCTTATCAGCCTCTATCTGATGAACGTGCGGGCAACGCCCTCTCCGAGCCCGAACACAGATTTCTTCGGCCTAGAGCGATTGGTGGACACGTCGAACGACGAAGACGATGGTTTCTCTACCGTCGACTGGGACTATTGGAAACAGATCAATCCCGATATTGTTGGTTGGGTCAATATTGAAGGCACGAACATCGATCATCCCATCATGCGCGCGCCTCTTGATGACCCCACGTTCTATCTACATCACGACATCTATCGTAATTACAGTGTCTACGGTGTCCCCTATCTCGATACGAACAACACTCAAAACGATCTGCTTACGCTCAATGCCATCATCTACGGTCACCATATGGACAATGGATCGATGTTCAGCGATTTCGCATCCTATAACGATGAGGCTTACGCGCGCGAACACGCTACGGTCTATCTGCAAACTCCTGCCGGGAAACAACGGTTGAGCGTCGCTTATGTTTGCATCATCGATGGAGATACCGCCGAAAAGAGGATACAATTTGCTGATGAAGAGGCATTTCAAACATGGTATGAGGAACAGCGCTCGAATGCTTGCATGGTACTAGACGAAGAGCATCTACCTCCGTACGTTGTCACGTTTTGCACCTGTTCATACCACCGATTCAGCAATGAGCGCACCTTAGTCGTCTGCATTCCCGAAGATGCGATCATGCATGATCAAACATGACAATGTTCTCGATATGGTCGGTATGCGGGAACATGTCGACGGGCTGGATCGTCTTCAAGATATAACAACCACGCTGCAGTATCGCAACGTCACGAACTTGCGTCTTGGGATTGCAGGAAATATATACGATGCGCTTCGGCTGCAGGTGCAGCGTTGCCTTCAGGAATTCCTCGCTTGCTCCCGCACGTGGCGGATCCATGAATAACACATCGATCGATTCTCCTCGTCGCGCTCGCTCATCCATGAACTCGCTCG
>CABRGJ010000129.1 GCA_902470405.1 uncultured Eggerthella sp. | reverse complement strand
ACAGCAAACGGGAGCAGTGACGAATCCCTCGCCAACTCCTCCGCCTTCAATCCCGGCTCCTCCTACGGGAGATCCAGTCGTCCCTTCAGATGTATCGGATGTTTCGGCGGGTTCGAAGAAGCCAGCGGATCCGTCCGAAAACGATCAAGAAAAGCCCGCGTCCTAAGCCATAGAGCGGTCGCGCTAACAAACAACAGAACAAATAACGGCTACGCAACAGCTTGTCGGTACTCGGGTTGCACCCTACCAAGGAATCTATAATGGCAGATACGAAGCAAATCTAGGGTTTGTATCTGCCATTTTATGGCGCTCAGTTGGAATTCCATGAAAGGGGCTTTCAATGTGCACAGGCATCCGTTTCATCGATGATAAGGGCAACATGTTTGCAGGGCGCAATCTCGATTGGGAGTGCGGTTATGGCGAGAAAGTGACCATCACACCGCGCAATTACGAACGCCCGTATGCTTTCGAGAGATCAGATACGGGTCCTGCGATCATCGGCACTTGTATCGTTGTGGACGATATCCCTCTTTATTACGATTGCGGGAACGAGCATGGGTTGTATGTTGCAGGGCTGAATTTCCCTGGCTATGCCCAGTTTGAAAAAGCTCCGGTCGAGGGCAAGACCAACATTGCGGTTTATGAATTCCCGCTCTGGGCCGCAAGCAACTTTGCCACAGTCGATGAAGCGCAACGTGCGCTCGAAAATGTCGCCCTTGTAGGAAAGCAGGTCAACGACACCTATCCTGTCGCCCAGTTGCACTACATCATCTGCGATGCAAAGCGTTCGATCGTGGTGGAATATATGGCAGATGGGATTCACATCCATCACAACCCAGTTGACGTAATGGCAAATCAGCCACCATATGACTGGCATCTCGAGCACCTGCGTTGCTATATGAATCTCGATTCAGAATATGCTCCGAGCGTGGAGTGGGGAGCCGCGAAGATAGTTCCCTACGGAAGCGGCCAGAGTTTGGTTGGTATGCCGGGATCGAATTATTCGCCCGACCGGTTCGTTCGTGCGGCTTATTACAATACGCACTATCCGATGCAGTCGGGGGAATCGGCAAATGTAGTGCGTCTTTTCCGTACGCTGGGATCGGTCGAACAATTCCTCGGCGGTGGAAAGCTTGAAGATGGCAGTTATGAATACACGATCTATACGGGCGGGTTCTCTTCTGCAACGAACACATATTATCAGTCGCTCTATGAAGATCCTGCCATCAGATCGTATGCGATGGACTCGATCGATCTAAATGGAAGCGTTCCTTATACCTTTGCTTGAGAGCTGCTCGAGGATTACCACGAAAGAAGTTCGTACCCCTCTTCGGTGACGACTACTTGGATCTCCCATTGCGCAGAGTCGCTTCGGTCTGCTGTGCGAACGGTCCAACCGTTCGGGTCGGTCATATCGATATCGGCCTTGCCAGCGTTGATCATCGGCTCGATGGTGAACATGAGTCCTGGTGCGAGCACCACCCCGCTGTCTGCTTCTGAGACATGGCTTACAAAAGGATCTTCGTGAAAGTCCCAACCAATGCCATGACCGCCAAATTCGCGGACAACTGAATAGCCATTCGCTTCGGCGTGCGCTTTTACCGCTGCACCCACATCACCCAAGCGACCCCAGGGTTTCACCTGTTCAAGCCCTTTTAACATCGCCTCACGCGTAACCTCGACCAAGCGCTTGCGTTCCTCTGAAACTTCACCGATGCAGAACATGCGCGATGAATCTGAAAAATAGCCATCTACGATCGTGGAGCAGTCAATGTTGACGATATCGCCTTCTTTTAAAACATCATCCTCTGAGGGCATGCCGTGGCAAACAACCTCATTGATCGACGTGCATACGCTATAGGGGTAGCCTTCGAAATCGAGGTCGGCAGGAATGCCTCCATGCGACTCGGTATATTCGTTCACCCAGTCGTTGATCTGCGCAGTCGACACGCCTGGTCCGATGCGTTCAGCAATATAATCGAGCACTCCGATATTCACCGCGGCACTCTTTTTCACCGCCTCGATATCTTCAGCAGTCTTCAGCATCGCGCGTGCGGGCACCTCAAGCCCTTCTTCATAACAACGTTGTAGTTGATTATCGATCTGCAAATGGCATTTCTTATATTTCTTCCCACTGCCACACCAGCAGACATCGTTTCGTTCAGGCTGTGCTTGACCGTCGTACATGGAACCTCGTTTTCGTTGAGCTTTTCATGAGACTTCATTTTACGTGGCTTTATTCGCTCTGCGCTCAGGATCCTTGTTCGAGCGTTTTGCCATATGGAGAGGTGGTCACATGAAGAGCGCGCTTCGTTTCTTTCATTCTAACAAAGAGAGCTTAAGCGGCTTACATGTTTGTAACCTTAGCCTGGTTGCTTCACACGATTATCGCGCGTTTGTAAAATGAGAGAGAAGATAGCCTTGCAGCAAAAGGGTAAAAATGCATGAGATTTGCGGTCGCAGAGATGGATTTGGTCTATGTGCGCTGTTGGGTGTGAGAGGAGGCGCAAGATGTCTGGACTATCGATCTATATCGTCGAAGATGACGTAACTTTACGCGATGAGCTCGCTAGCTTGCTCGAATTGAATGGTTACGTCGTTCAGGTCTGCAATGATTTTGAGAACGCCGCTCGAACAGCTGTGGAGGGATGTTTCGATTGCATCTTGCTCGATCTTACCCTTCCAGGCACGAATGGACACGCGATCTGCCGTGAGATCCGCAAGCAAAGCGAGGTTCCTATCATCGTGCTTACTTCTGCAAGCGATGAATTCCACGAAGTGATGTCGCTCAATCTGGGTGCGAACGATTTCGTGTTAAAGCCCTATCGTCCTGCGGCGTTGCTCGCTCGTGTCGCTGCGCTCATATCGCGCAATGAGGTGAGCAACCAGCAAGCGAGTACGATCGAGCATGATGGCGTTGTGCTCGATCTGAATACCTGTACGGTGAGCTATCAGGGAAAACAGGCACTTCTTACCCATAACGAACAGCGCATTCTCTCTACGCTGATGCGCAATGCGGGCACTATCATCTCAAGGCAGGAGATCATGTGCGACTTGTGGGAATCCGATGCGTTCATCGACGACAATACGCTTACGGTGAACATCAATCGTTTGCGCAAGACGCTCGGCCAGATCGAGGCACCGGAAGATTTCATTCAAACACGTAGATCGCTCGGGTATGTGATCGAGTGATGGATAGACATGACGCACATTTTTCACCCGGGAGCTTTCTTAGAGACAGAGTACTGCTCATCATCTTGTTCGCTTCTTTCTTGCTGTTCCTTGCGGCAGTTCTCTTCGTCCTGCAGGCATCACCTGCGGGAATCTATTTCATCATCGTCATTGCTCTTGTCAGTTTTGTAGGATATGAGATCTATGATTATGCGCGTCAAGCCTCTTTTTGGCGCTCCCTCGAAGAGATGTCCGAGACGCTCGAGCGAGGAGCTCATTATGTTGACCTTGTGAAAGATCCGAATACGCTCCAGGAGCGTATCGCGCATGATGCAGCACTCGCAGTCTCTCGTGCTGGAAATAGCGAGATCAGCGATCTACGTGCGCAGGTTCGTGCGAATTCTGAATACATCGAGCTTTGGGTCCATGAGGTAAAGACCCCTCTTTCAGCTGCGAAGTTGATCGCGAAACGTATGACTGGTTCCGACGCACTCACGTTACGGCGCGAACTTGAACGGATGGACGACATGATCGGGCAGGCGCTCTTCGCTGCGCGTACCGAGTCACTTGAGCAGGATTATTTGATCCGTGAAGTGAATCTGTTGGATATCATTCGTGAGGTGAGCAAATCACACATGCACTATCTAACATCACTCGATGTGGCGCTCGATATGCGCATCGATCCAGCGCTCACGGTCTTTGCTGATAAGATCTGGTTGGAATTCATCGTCACGCAATTGCTCATCAACGCAGCAAAATACGATGCGAAAGCGATCACATTCGAGGCGTTCGCAATGGAGGACGAATCCTCATCGAGTTGTACGATCCTCGAGATCAAAGATGATGGATGCGGAGTCCCAGCAAGCGATGTGCCACGTGTTTTCGATCGTGGATTCACAGGCGAAGTCGG
>CABRGJ010000128.1 GCA_902470405.1 uncultured Eggerthella sp. | reverse complement strand
TCTGCAAAGCCGGCAAGCTATACGGTCATGTTCGAGATCGAAGGCGTTGAAAGCAACGCAGCTGGTGCTCCGGTCGTTTACGCGAAGCGTTCGGTGGGTATTAAGGTCGATCACAATGGATCGGGCTCTCTCGAGCTTGTGGATCTGCCCCGCGGCTATTACACCATCAAAGAGATCGTGGGCTATCCGGGCTGTGCCTATACTTGCACTAAAACCCCTTAGGCTTCTGGATCGGCTATAAGGATCAGCAAGAGAACCAAACTACCGATAGCGGCGTTCTGGCCTACGACCCTAAATTCAACGGGGATGGTAATAAGGACGGCATCGTCGCTACGGTAACGTTCAAGAACAAAGCCAACGAAGATCAAAAGATCTTCAGCCAGGGTTATGTGAACGAATACAGCATCACCGATGGGGCGTTCGGCTTTAAGGTGAAGCAGTAGTTCATTTTCGCAGGCCATGGAAATGATCGATAAGCGAGGAAGAGCATGACTAAACTCAGTAAAAAGATCACTGCGACCGTAGTATCGATCGTGGTCGCACTGGCGATCTGCGCCGTTCCGGCCTATGCCTATTTCACTGACGTGCTGCGCGCTTCAGGCCAGCATGAGATCGAACTTGGCTTCAGCTCGGAATTCCATGAGAGCAAGGGCGAAGATGCGAAGGATAAGGTCGCGTATATCGAGAATACGGGCAACACCGACATCATGTTCCGTGTGCTCGTCTTCTACAAGACGCCATCTGCGAACATCACGGTCAAGCCCTATGTGTCGAACACCACTAATTGGGAGCATACGGCCTACAATGCCGATCTCGGATACGAGATGTGGACCTACAAATCCGTTGTCTATCCCATTGAAGGCAAGAACAAGAGCGACGAGCTCAAGGTCAATGTTGAAGTGCTGGGCGAACTTGCCGCAGCGGATGCCGATTTCGATGTGACGCTCGTTGCGCAAACGAGCCCCGTCGCCTATGACGAGAATGGCAATCAGTACGCATACGCGTGGACGAACGTGAATTAGTAAGGAGCAGAGAGAAGATGAAAGCAGAAAAGGGTAAAGCTCGGATATCGGCGCCCGTCATCGTCTTGCTCGCGACGGCACTCGTCCTCGCATTCACGATGATCGGCACCGCGCAAGCCGCGCTCGACAAGAAGACCAACGTCTACGAAGCAAATCTCACGCTTTCGAGCTTGGATGTCTCGCTTACAGAAAATGGCGAGGATCGCGCCGATGGCAGTACGCTGCTGGAGAACTTAACGGCGGGCGAGAAGTTCGCGTTCGGTAAGAAGTACGACGAAGATCTTGCTGCAGTGAACGAAGGTTCGCAGCCTGAGTACGTGCGCGTCACTATCAACAAGTATTGGCTCGAGCCCAACGGTAGTGTTTGGACGAAGGACATCTCGCTCTCGCCTGCGTATATCGAGCCCGGTTGGGTCAGCGATGGCTGGGTCATGGCCGATGGCTCGAAGCCCACGAAGGACAATACTTCTGGCGAGCAGGTCGTGCTCTATAGCGTGAATCCGCTCGATCCAGGTGAGTCCTTGTCCTTCATGAATACGCTGCGTATCAGCCCGGATGTCCTTGGCGAAGCTGAGCCGGAATATATCGACAAGAAGGTCGAGGGTGGCGTGTATTACGTGACTACGAAGTATAAGTACGAGAACAGGGAATTCGGCATCGATGTCGAAGTCGCTTCTGTTCAGACGCATAATGCAGCTGATGCTATCAAGAGCGCTTGGGGTATCGATGCTGCCAAGGCCGGTATCAATGTTAAAGAGGTGGCCTAATGATAAAGATGCAGAATATTCGTCGCTCTTTTGGAGCGTTTGCTGCAACGTGCATGCTCGTATGTGCGTGCATCCTTGGGTTCGCGGCAACGGCTCATGCGCAGACGGAGTCCATGAATTGGAACGTCACGTACAGTGCTGATAAGCAAATGTCGTCTAATTACGACGATGCGGTAGTCAGCGAGAAGCTCTCGAATCTTCAACCAGGCGATAGCTTTACCATGACTTTCACGCTCAGGAATCAGTATGGGGAATCGACCGACTGGTACATGGCAAGCGAAGCAGTGAAGACGCTCGAGGAGGCCTCGAGCGCTTCGGATGGTGCTTATACCTATAAGCTCTTATTCAACGATACGGTCATCTATAGTTCTGACACCGTTGGTGGCGATGGCGCAAATGGATTCGAAGAGATCGGCAGTGCAACGGGCCAATGGTTCTTCCTCGGCAAGATCGACAGTGCCGCAACGGGTACGGTCAAGCTCGAGATGGAGCTCGATGGCGAGACCCAGGGCAATTCTTACATGAATACACTGGGCACCTTGAATGTGGTCTTTGCTGTTGAAGACAGCGTAACCGGAGAGATGACCGGCGGAACGCTCACGAAGACGAACGATCCGATCCTGATCGCTGCGTATGCGATCGGTATCCTGGCTGCAGCTGCTTGCCTCGTGTATTCTCTCGTATCCTTGCGAAAGATCCGTAAAGGACGTGATGCCTAATGATGCGCACTATCTTAGAGGGCGTTCAGTCTTCGTCTTGTAAATTTGCCGCGTTTGTTGGCGCTCTTGTGCTCGCTGCCACGCTCGGTGTTGCTGCAGCGTCTAGTGTTGCCAATGAAGCTTATGCAGATGAATACGAATATACGGTCACGCTCTATGCGGGAAATGGCCAGATCGATGGTAAGGATTCAGTGGTCGTTGGCACCTATGGTTATGGCAAGCAAGCCACGATCGATTGGGCGAAATACGATATCACGCTTCCCGACGATCGCTATTACGTGAAGGGCGTACGCTTGGCTGGTCACGACGATTCTTCGGTTGCTGCTCCAAGCTTCGTTGTGAAGGAAAACACTCAGTATGTCATTGCCTACGGTTTGAAGAAGGACCAGACGAACTATACCGTCAAGTATGTTGATACGAATGGCGCGGAGCTTGCAGAGCCTCAAACGTTTGCAGGCAATGTTGGCGATAAGCCAGTCGTAGCTCATCGTTACATCGAAGGGTATGAACCTCAGAACGCCTTGAACATCACGGGCACGTTGTCCAAGAACGAAGCCGCCAACGTTTTCACGTTCGTGTATGCTCCTGCGGCCGCTACTGAAGCAGGGGAATCTGGATCGACTGGCGACAATGTTGCTGAGGGCGAAGAGGCGGATGGAAACAGCGCTGCAGCAGAGGCAAACGGTGCAGCATCCGAGAACGAAGGCCAGCAAGGGGATGCTCCAGGCCCTGTTGAACTTGCCGATATTGACGACGAGGAGAATCCGCTCGCTAACATCGCGCAAGAAGATCAGAATGGCTTTAGCGTAGCGAACATCCTTCCTTGGGTATTCGGCGTGCTGGTCGTTGCAGCGCTGATCGCTGTTATCGCCCTTATTATTGCGAGGAATCGCACCGCAAAGCACGACGCGTAGTGGCGCATCACGCGCACGATCGGACTCTCGGGGTTCGTGTGCCTAATGCGCGCATGATACACTCTTTGAGCGTTTGCTCTAGTGGATCAATGAAGTGATGATCCCCGCTTAGCTTGGGAGCGGGTTCGAAGAAAGAGGCTGGGTCGGAAGACCTGGCCTCTTTCGTATTTTGGAGGAGGCGCGACCTTCGGGTGTTCTGATGCGTGAACTCGCCTTCGAACTGGGCTGATTGTGCTGCTCTAGCAAAGCGAGTTACCAGGTTGTCAGAAAAGGAGCTCGTGAGCGAAAAAATTCATGGTAGTCGCTGTTCAAACGGCATAAAGAGTACTAAACTAATGACAAAATAGGGAAGTTTTGCGCCGTAGCGCTCCCACACAAAAAAACGAATAGGGAAAACCCATGAAACGACTGCTTCCGAATGCAACACTCAAACAGACCAAGCAGGCAGCGAACAAGTTCTTCACCTGTTCTATTGCCGCTATTTTGGCTATAGCACTTTCGCTTCCAGCCGCTGGTATCCCATCGCTCTCGTATGCCGATGAGCCAGAGAACACGACCACGACTACAATCGAGAACATCGAGTCTAATGACAGCGGTAGTGATACCGACGGCGCTAAAAATAATTCTGAAAATTCTGGTTCTGCCTCATCCGATAATCCCAT
>CABRGJ010000127.1 GCA_902470405.1 uncultured Eggerthella sp. | reverse complement strand
GTTCATGACCACGCTCGAGATGATATTCTTCGTGATCGCGTAATCTTCACCGAGCGTTTCAGGCAAGTACCAGTTCGTCGTGAATGAAACGCATTCACCGATGCCCGTTCGACCAGCCCAATCCTCAAGCTCTACGAAGAATGATTCGCGGGTGTCTATCTCTCGTTTGGGCGTTTTGATCGGAGCATTATACTGCTGACGCGTGCGATAGAGCGTCATGGACTTGATATCGATGCGGCGATCATAGGTGCGCTTAAGTGCGATGCGATCGACCTTGCCCACCGACGTACGCGGGAACTCTTCCATTACGAGAATGTGCTTCGGATGATGAAGATGCGACATGTGCGGCTCGAGGTATTCATGGATATTGCGCGCAAATTCCTGTGAGCACGAAGCAGGACGGATACCCGTATCCTCTGGATCGAGTTCAAGTTCTTCATGGTCCTTCGCAATTGCCTCGGGCGAATAGTCCGCCTCGATGAAAGCGACAGGACGATACCCCCATAATTCGTCTGCTGTGCCGAACACATATGCATCCTTCACACCAGGGATGCGCAACAGCACCTCGCGCACTTCTTCGGGATAGATGTTCTCACCACCCGAGATGATCAGGTCTTCGAGTCGCTCATAAACATAGAGCTTACCATCGCGTCCCATGCGCGCGCGATCGCCAGTTACGAAATAACCCTCCATGCTCATCGCCGCACGTGCGTTCAAATAGCCCGAGAAAACACCGGGTCCTTGTACCTGTAGCTGGCCGACACCTTGCTTATCTGGCTGCACAATATGTACTAAATAACCAGGCAACATATGAAGCCCGCCATCAAATCCGCGTGTGATAGGTGCGCATGCGATCATGCTCGATGTTTCGGTCATGCCGTAGCTTGCATACACGCTCGCACGGGCGCGCAATGCTTGCTTGATGGTCTTGTCGTTCAGCGCTGCGCCCCCCAGCAAGATGCACTGATACTGCGCGATGATGCGATCATGATCGTAGGCCAAAAGATCCTGCAGGATCTTATCTACTACAGAGATGTGCGTGACCTTGAAACTCAGCGCATCGTTCAGTAGACGTGAAGGCTGATAACGTAAGTAGAGCAAGAAGGGGCTTTCATTCACGAGCGAACGAACCATAACCTCGAACCCACCGATATGGCACATGGGTAAAACAAGCTGCCATACGCCTTTGCCTCGACGACAAAGCGTTTTGGTCGCAGCCACCGCAGCTCCGTGCAAAGAGCGCCATGAGAGCTGCGTTGCTTTGGGAGTGCCCGATGAACCTGAGGTGAACATGATAAGCCCGATATGGTCGGGGTCGAATTCTTTTTCTTTACGCTCAGCATACGCAAGGATGTCCATCGTGCGTGGATTGATAGGAATCTGCCCATCTGGTTCGTGCGCAAGATCCATGATACCCATACCCGATGAATCGATGATCATCCGTTGAATATCCTCTTCGGTCAAGATCATGATGTTGTTTTGATTCGAAGCGTTTTCCAACTCGACTTTGCGCAGCAAACGCTCTTCATCCGAAAGACGCGGGTTGAGCACCGCAAGCGTCGCGCCGATATAGGCAACAGCGAACGAAAGGAATACGAATTCAGGGCCATTATACAGATTACATGCGATATAACGCATGTCCTTTCCATAACCCCTCTTCTCAAGCTCTTGCGCGAGCGCTGCTGCAGCAAGCCGTGTTTGGCGATAAGAGAATACTTCCGAGCCCGATTCGAGCTGCGTATAGAAGAACGCCTTCGAGCCTTTTTGTTGAGAAAGTTGTGCAAGCTTGATTATCATGATCAGTTCCTTTGTATGTTCGCAGCCTTAGTAAAACGGCTTCTCGAAAGGAGAAGCCGTCCAGGTTATGCAATGCGCTCGATCACGGGAATTTCGGAAATTGCCCGAAATCTGGATCGCGGTGTTCCTTGAAGGCATCGCGGCCCTCCATCGCTTCTGCTGTCGTGTAGTAGAGCAGCGTAGCATCTCCACCGAGCTGCTGAATTCCTGCTAGCCCATCCGTTGCCGCATTGAAAGATGCTTTCATGAAGCGCAACGCAGTCGGTGAATGCTTCAGGATCTCACGCGCCCATGCGACGCATTCAGCTTCCAACTCATCGAACGCAACGACCTTATTCACCAGGCCCATATCCAATGCTTCTTGCGCCGTGTACTGACGGCAAAGATACCAGATCTCACGCGCTTTCTTCTGACCGACGATAGCCGCAAGATAGCCTGCACCATAGCCCGCATCGAAACTGCCAACACGTGGACCAGTCTGACCAAATTTCGCTGTATCGGCCGCAATAGAAAGATCGCACAGCATGTTGAGCACGTTACCGCCACCGATGGAATAACCGTTCACCATCGCGATGACGGGCTTCGGGATGACGCGAATAAGGCGCTGTACGTCAAGGATATTCAGGCGCGGGATGTTGTCTTCGCCCACATAGCCGCCAGTTCCGCGCTTCTTCTGATCGCCGCCAGAACAAAACGCCTCATCTTCATGACGGCCACCATGGTTCGCGCCAGTCAACAGCACCACGCCGATTGCGACATCGTCACGCGCTTGCGTGAACGCATCATAGAGCTCTACTGCTGTGAGCGGCGTAAAGGCGTTGCGGCGCTCCGGCCTATTGATGGTGATCTTCGCGATGCCATCAAGTGTTTCATAGATGATCTCTTGGTACTCTTTGCCGCGCTGCCACGCGAATTCGCTCATGTCATCCTCCCTTTATAGTTTTTGTCGCGCAGTCTCATGAAGAGCGAGACAGAAACGATCCCACGATTCGAGCATACTCCTCTGGTGCTTCCAGATGGATGTTATGACCGATATGCGGAATCACGCTCACTTGGATAAAACCCTGCTCAATCGGGCTCGAGCAGACATTGCTCTCAGCCCAAGCGCGCATAAGACTTCGTGCGATTTCAGTATAAGCCACATCTCTTTCACCTACGAGATAAAGTAGCGGTTTGTTGAGATGCACTAGCGCAGGTCGAAGATCTTCCATTCGATGCTGACCTGCTTGCTCGAGATTGCACCGAAGCGCTGCAGGATCGTTGGCAAGACGTTCTGTGCGCACGCGTGTTCTCGTATGTTCGTCCAGTTCAGACTGTGATTCGAAAAGAGAAAGACCCTCCCAAAAGTCGACGAAAGCACAAAGAGGCGCTAAAGGATCCTTCTCGACCGACCGGTCTAATTGCGCGATCATCGAAGCACTCTTTTCAGCACGCATGACCCGCTCTTCCTCGGTTCGAGGGCCAAGTCCTGTTGATTCTAAGACAAGCGATGATACCTTTTGGGGATAGCGCGTCGCGAACAGTGCTGCGATACGGCCTCCCATCGAGTATCCAACCAAGCTCACTTTCTGTGTTTTCCCAGATGAATAGCTCTGTTTTGCCCATTCGATAAGAGCATCAAGCTGATCGATGTATGCATCAAGATCGAGTTTTTGACCCGACTCGAACGCAGTTTTTCCATGGCCGAGAAGGTCGGGCGCTAGCACATGGTAAGTTTTCAACAAAGGCGCGATCCGCTGCCAGGAACGCCCACTTTGCATGAAACCATGCAAGAGGATGACCAGGTGCTTTCCTGGTTTTCCACATTCATAGACATGGCCGATGCCTTCAAGATCGATCTCATGCTCAAACCCCTTATCGATGCCCTCATCGACTATCGCTCTATCTCGCATCGTGCTCCTTATTCAACTTTTCCACAATTCGGTGCTAGCATCATGCCTGATCAACGCTAGGATCTGTGGCACACCCTACTGAAACATACGAAATCGCTCTGACAAGCTATCGAGACCGAATTCCACTTCTAACAGGTGTACACCTTGTGTTCCAGTCCAGCTATCGAGCGTGTTACGGAAATCTTCCAGGTCAGTAGCCTTTTTGTATAGCAAACCGAAGGCTTTTGCAGCTGCTTCAAAATCGACAAGCTGCGGCGTTACGAACAAACGTTCGAAATAGGGATCGGCCGATTTTTGCGGAAGCATGTCGAAGATGCCGCCGCCGCCATTGTTGAAGAGGACGATGATGATGGACGGGATGGTCTTCCCTTCGCTTTCGCGAAGCGCAAATTCGTGCTGGAGCGCGAGGGCATTCAAATCATGCAAAAGCGTTAGATCACCCGTCAGAAAATAGGTCTGATCATAGG
>CABRGJ010000126.1 GCA_902470405.1 uncultured Eggerthella sp. | reverse complement strand
GCATCAGAATGATCGCCGTGCATATTGATAGGAGAAGAGAGCGCGCGGTTCGCGTTTGCCATGACGATCGGGCAACGCATACCTGCTGCGATGTGCAACTCTTCCCACATGTATGCCAAGCCCTGAGAACTGGTTGCGGTTGCAACACGAGCACCCGCAGCAGAAGCACCGATGCACGCAGAGAGCGCAGAGTGCTCGGATTCAACAGGAACATATTCAGTATGAACACGACCATCGGCTACGAACTTATCGTAGGTTTCGACGATGGTGGTCTGAGGAGTGATAGGATAAGCAGCCATGACGTCAGGCTTGGCCTGGCGGATAGCCTCGGCGACCATCTGGTTGCCAGTAGCGGAGAACTTATTACCAGCCATGTTTACTCCCCTTCCTTGTCTTGTGCTTGCGCTTCAGCTTCAGAGATGAGCGTGAGCGCATCGAACTTGCATTCTTTGACGCACACACCGCAACCCTTGCAGTGGAACAGGTCGATACCCGTCATTTCGCCATCCTTCACTTCGATGGATGAATCGGGGCAATAGACCCAGCACAACATGCAATTGGTGCATGCTTCTGCATCCCAGATAGGACGCATGGAACGCCAACCGCCGGTATAGCAATTAACGGACGTACCCGGCTCGGGGCACACATAACCCGTAGGATAATCGGAGAGCTTCCAGTTGTCGAAGCCATCGTAGTCGAATCCTGCAGTACCTGTGAGATTCTCTGCCATTATTCCTGCACCTCCCCATAAGCACGATCAGCGGACTCGAGGTTCGCATCGATCATCTCTTGGCTGAACTTCTTACCGAAGGTGAGGATCAAACGCTCCTTGACCAGATCGATCGGGAACAGACCAGCAACCTTAGCGAGAGCGCCAACGATAGGGGTGTTCGGCATATCCTTCTTGATGGTAGCAAGCGCAATGCCTGTTGCATCGACGGTCGCGACCTTCATGGAAGCAGGAGCATTCACTGCTGCACGTGCTTCAGCGGGAGTCATGGTGGTGTTGAAGATGATGATGCCGTCTTCAGACATACCTTCCATGACGTCGGTAGAATCGAGCAACGTATCGTCCAAGACGATGACGATATCTGGATTCAGGATGTTGTTATGGACTTCGATGGGATCGCTGGAAATACGGGTGTACGCTTTCAGCGGCGCACCAGTACGCTCGGGACCATATTCGGGCATCGCCTGGATATAGTTGCCCTGCAGCATTGCCGTATCCGCAACGAGCTTCGCTGCCGTAACCGCGCCTTGACCAGCGCGTGCGTGCCAGCGAATTTCGGTCAACTGTGACATACCTCTCCTCTCAACTTAGGCTGCGTGAAATACGCTTTTCCATTGTAGCAACGAACACGTGACAATCCGCGGGTGTTCTTGGCATCTCCTCATCAATTCGGTAAAAGGGGCAGGATGCTGAACTTTATTTTTCGCGCGAATGAAAAGGGTTGATTTTGATAGCGATATGATGGGGTGCTGACACGCTCCGTTGAGTTCTGTGATCTGGAATCCAAAACCACAACTATGCCCAGAAGACCACCATCTGCACGATGTTCTGATACGCCCAAGGATACACTTCAGAGAGCCACCCTGTTTCAGGCACAAAGCACACGAGCACAGAATACGCAAGACTGATAGCAACGAGCACCATGAGCGCATGCTGGCAGACCTTATACATGGTGCTGCGCTGATCGATCGCCTCATTGGCGATGAAACATAAGAGGACAACCGCAGCTAAGAAGAGGAAGCTGAAATCGGCATAATAGCGTTGCAAGATGCCTGCCATCTGCGCATCCATGAGCGCGACCACAAAACCAGCGATGATCATGAGCACGATGACACCAGCCACCGTGCGCGTAGAACGCTGTTGTACGCGGAAGCTCAAGAGGCGCTTTGCGAAGAAGAGCACCCATAGAATCGGCAGGCACAAGAAGATGCCGCCGAAGGTGACCTCCTTGACGGTCTGACCGATATAAGTAGTGGTAAACGGTGCGGGCAAGAGCCAAGGGAAAACACCATCAGTAGAAGGCGTCTGCAGGAAGTAAGCAAAAAGTGCTGGGAAGAAACGACCGAACACCGTGCCACGCTGCGTCATGTCATTCAGCGTGAGGTTATAGTTCGCACCAAAATCCATAGGCGACCCAAAGCGCATGTAGTTATAAGCCATAACGCCGATCGCAACAAGAATGTAAGGGACAATGAGGCATAAGAATTCGCGGATGCCCTTCCGCGTGATGATATAGCGCGTCGCGATGAACTTACGCCAGAAAAGCGGGAACGCCAGCAGCGAGAAAACTATGAATTGCGGACGACAAGCAACCACGAGCGCCATGCACAAAGAGCCTGCAAGGTACCACTTCCCCGCTCGTTCACTCGTGCGTCCACGCATCCAGAAATAAAGACCCCAAACCACTAACGCAAGTGCCATGATGATCGGCAGCGAATAGAAGGTTGGGAACTTCGCAAGATAGAGCATGCCCGAGCAGAATACGAGCGGGATCTGCAACAATAAGAAGAGGCCGAGACTGACCCGTTTGAAATGGAAACGCGCGAAACGATGCAGCAACGCCGTACAGCCCGCAATAAAGAGGATGCAGCATATCAGTACACCGATGGCTGTAGGGAAATTCGCCCCTGTTATGAGATAGAACGGCAGATAGAAGATAAGGACTGGCAGAACGCCAAAGTAGACATAGTAGTGCCCATCATAATAAGCCACATCGAAGAGCGCTTCTTCGCCGGTTGCTTTCTGGAATTCATCGCGTGCGCTCTTGTCGTAGGGGTTATCCATCTTTACGAGCCACTCGGGCGGCTCCTCTTCCAGATAGAGGTCTCCACGCGTCATCGCTTTTGCGAGCTCAGCATACTGCTGGGCATTGTCGCCTCCTGCCTCGAAGAAGGTGACGGGCGATCTGCCATCCCACGATCCAGCGTTATAGTTCGCTGTCGCAACGCCGACCAAGTTCGATCCCATCAAGAGGAAGCTCGAGACCAACATGATCTCGACCACCATCGTCGCGATGATGCCTGCTTTCGCCTTTCGTTGATGGTTGACGATAAAGATGCGATAGATGGCAGATTTCGGGCGGAAGCAGTAGACGAGCAACAGGATCCCTAAGACTGCCAAGAATCGCAAGTCATTGAAGAAGAACGGTTCAGGCGCGTTGATGGTGAGCGATTTCAGCACCAAGGGATAAAGTGTCTCGTCATCACCGAAATCGATGCGCAGATCATCAACGTAACCTGTCGTCTCAAGATAGACATATTGGCTCTGCCAGTTGTTGGTGGCCACATCCACCAGCGGAATGCCCGCCGTGAAATCCGTATCATAGAAGTAAGACTGATGCGCAGAGTCGGTGAAGTTGATCTGGATCGGAACGACCTGCGCGGGCTGCGACTGGTCGAACTCGATATGGATATTCTTCACTTCTTTGTTCAGATCGTGGATCTCAAAGACATGATTACCTGCCGTGATGCGATACGATTCACCCTTGGTCTCAGTAAACGTAAGCTCGTCGTCCAACGAGAAAGTCTGATAGCCGCTTGAGCGATAGTGGTTGATATTGAATACGAACATCTCGAGGCAGAGCGCAACGAGCAGGATCACGAGCAGATTGCGCGCAAGCTTCAAACCTTTTATAAAGGTATCATGGTGCTTCGTTATGTGATAGTTCACGTCCATGAGTTTTTATTGTAAAAGAAGCACAGACGAAACAAAAGCAACAAGCGATAAGGTCGAGACTCAATACGATAATGAAATCATTTGGATTTGTAGGCATCTAAGCTTAACGCTTGTTGCCGATCGTGATCCGAAGATCAAGAGCGTTATTAGGGCAAGTGTTCACGCATTCGAGGCAGAGGACGCACTCGGTTCCATTCATGCGTGAACGCCTAAAATCAAGCATGTCGACGTTCATTGGGCAGATCTTACGGCACTTGTTGCACGAAATGCATTTCTCTTCATCGCAGGTAATGCGCATCAGCGAGCAATATGCACCGGGCTTCATCAGGATCGCGATGGGACAGACATACTTGCAGAACGCACGGTTATCTTTCAATGCAAACGCGAGAGCGATACCGATCGCATAGTAGAGCACATTTCCAACGATGAAAAAGAGGAACATAAGGTTCTCAAGATTGGGAACTTGCGCTGCCATTAGAGCTGCAACCAGCACAAACG
>CABRGJ010000125.1 GCA_902470405.1 uncultured Eggerthella sp. | reverse complement strand
TTCCAAGCTTTGGAAGGTTCTTCGGGCCAAAGATGATCAAGATGACCACCAAGATGATTATGATCTCGACGATGCCGAGCGGTCCTATCTTCATGTTGCATGCACCTCCGCTGGGATTGCATACGCTGGTATGCCCAGCGCTTCGAAAGATTCGCTTACAGTATGAATCATCGCATGTTCAAGCCGTAGCAATATGCGCAAGAATTTTACCAAAAAACATACGCTGCGCTTGTGCAATACCTTTAAGCGGTTCATGTTCACGCCTTTTGACCCACCTGGTCTGTTGTTGGCGTGATCTTCGTTTGATTCTCGCCTACAGCAAGCGTGTAAGTCTGAGAATCGATAAAGTCTGGCAAGCTTACGATAAGCGATTCGAAATCAGCGCTCGGCGTATAGGAAACGAGCGTAGCGCCTGCCTGGTCTTTGACCGAGATCGCATCACCCGCTTTACCATGTACCTGCACAAATGCAAAAGGTTGCGTGCCCTCAGAGAAGTTCTGCGCCATGCCTGAAGGGCCAACGACGAGGATCGTTCCGCCGTTACATGCAGCATCCAACTCGTAATCGAGCGCACTGTCGCCATTGCTCGTGGGTCCTGTTGCATAGATCGTGCCACCATTGACTTGTATCGAGCCATTGCTGTCGATCGCATCTCCCTTTGCTTCAAGCGTTATGGTGCCACCATTGATGATGATCTGACAGTTTTCGTTGCCTTCATCCATGATTCCGCCGAACCCCTGCTCTTGACCACCCATGTCGTCAGGCAGGTCGGTCGGAGCATCGGAAGTTCCCGGACCATCCGTATAACCTTCGAAAGGATCGCCTTTCTGCCCATCTTGCTCGGGCGGCCCTAGACGCTCGCCTTTCATGTCATCAGGCAGCTGGAAAGCCTTCCTGTCTTCTGTCTGGCTATTCGCATCGAAGTTCTTCTCGCTCCTCATCTCAGCACGATCGCTCTTGAGGATGCCCTCGTCTTGTCCACCACCATCTTTTAGTGTGAGCTCGGCATCTGTTTGCGTATCGCTCGATGCAGACGGAGCAGCGGCATTGATCGCATCGTCCTGCGCGACCACGTTGATATCGCCGCCATCCACCTGCACCACCATAGCTTCGAGTCCTTCAACGCAAGTAGGGATATCGATCGTTCCATTTGTTACCAGCAAATAGGTCTCCCCATGGATCGCATCGTCACCTGCATCGAGCGTAAAGCTGCCGCCATCAATCACAACGAAACCGCGCGTTGGATCATCATCGCGACTTGCCTTCAAACAATCTTGACCCGCCTTGATCGTAAACGCGCCGTCGAGGATCTTGAGGCTGTCTTTGCCACGCACCCCATCGCTCACCGCTGAGACAACGAATGTGCCCCCTGTTATAACGAGATCATCCTTCGAATAGATGGCGTGTTCGTAATTGCCCGTTACGCTCAACACGCCCTCCCCATTGATCGTCAGATCGTCTTTGCTGAAGAGTGCGGCATTTGGCTCGTCTTCACCTTCGCTAAAGGCATATTCTGCACCATCGACAAGCTCATTGTTCGTCTCGGCAGCAAGCGTAATGAAGCACTTATCAGCCGATTCGACGAAAAGCGCTGCGCTGTTCTGGTTCTTGATCGAAGCTCCCGCAAGAACGACTTGCACCTTCTCGGTGTCGCCAACATTCACTCGCAATTGCCCATTATCGAGCGAGCCTGACACGATATAGGTGCCCGCTGATTCGATATTCACGCTCGATCCATCCACGCGAACGCCATCGCCTTCAACGCTCGCCGTTTCGCCTGTCAGTATGATCGTGGTCGCGCTCTCTTCATCATACGTATCGCGTTTATCGCGGTCGGTATACTCAAGGTCCATGCTCGCGATCTCCGCATATGTTGCAATTTCGTCGTTCTCACGACCAGTGTCCTCACCGCTACAACCACACAATGCAACAGCGCAAACGAGCGCTATGATGAACGCAGCGACCTTTTGGGTGATTCGATGCGTCTGAATCTTTTGGATGATGTTCATGATCGTGCCCTTTCTTCTGCGCTTTGGACAGCATCTGCTCTTCTTTGATTTAAAGCTCTCATGCTTTGTGTGATCCGCTATAAAACATCACGAGCAGCAACGATGCGTCCGCACGATACCTTCAAATTGCCATTGCGACAGCGGATGGCATCGATGAGCGATTTCTCTTCTAATGCATCCTTCAGGCTGATCTGGTAATCAAGCTGAAAGAGGCTTCCCATGTTCGTCGTACGTACCTCGACCAATTCATAGGAGCTGGCATACTGCTCGAACAGATCATCAAATATCCCGGTGTAGTCAAGGTCCTCGGGTATCGTCACTTTCAACAGCTTGCCTGGTTCTTTCTTCTTTCCAAACGGAGAAAGCACATAGACGATGTTCGCGATGCCAACGATGAACGTGAATAAGGCGGCGAGCGCAAGATATCCCATGCCCGTTGCAAGACCGATCGCCATCGCAAAGAAAACACTACCGATATCCTTCGCGCTTCCGGGAATCGATCGAAATCTCACCAGATTGAATACGCCCATGACCGCAATGCCTGCGCCGATATTGCCGTTCACAAGCGTAATGACCATCTGCACGATAAGCGGCATAAGAGCGAGCGTAACCACAAAGTTCTTCGAGTAATCATGCTTGAACATATACGTAAGCGCGCATAGGCACCCGAGCATGAGCGACGCGACGCAACAAACAAGGAAATCACCTGAGGTCACGCCTCCTGTAAGCTCGGCACTTGTTTGGAATACTGAGGTGAATACTGAATCAAGCACTTCTTTCATCCTTTCGAAGACTCATATACGCATGGCCATATTTCGAGAACGAACGCGGGTATGCACGTGCGTTCGCGAGCACACGGAGCAACCAAAATGGAAGCGGTCCGGCATTCTTCACTTCCATGATCGAATACGCTGGATCGATCAAGGGAGACATGTCACAGGCGGCGAGCAGGCTACTCACTCCTGACGCGAAATCAAGCTTCGTGTCGAACGTGATGCGAAGCTCACTACCTTCTGGATCTGCGTATGCCACTCGGTCGCACTTGGTCAGCAACGAGGGCGCGAGGTTACCGTGCCGTGTGAGCATGAATTCGATTTCGCGTCCGATCTGAAGCGAGCGCATCGAAAGCGATTGAAGATGCGCTTCATGATCGATAAGTGGAAAAGCTCGGCAAGCCTTCTCATAAGGCAAGCCTTCAAGAAAGACCTGTGCTGCGGCAAGCGAGAGCAGGACGCGGCGCTTGTACACTACCCCGTCATACTTCTTCTTCAATTCAACGAACGCTGGCCCGAGCGGACTGGGCGTACCATACACACGCAAACGAAGCTTTTCCTTGTAGAATGGTTTATCGAGCGAGCGCTCGATAAGTGCGAATTCGGGCGTATCATAATACAAGCTCAAGATGCTCGATTCGCAGAACTCACCGAGGATCATCTTCTGTTCGATGGCGCCCTCGATCGACTTGCGCTGATCTGCGGAGACCAGATACTTCATTTCGGTACGCCTGAATACCTCTGCATACGATACCATCTAAACCTTTCCCTCAATTCGGTCTCATTCAAGAGCGATCTTACGATCCCGCGCTTAAATAAACCTGAACTGCAAAGCAGGACTTCAGGTAAAGTTAAAGTCGATCGCTATAGTGTTAATGGGGAGGTGGATGACGTGTCACGCATATTGATCGTAGAAGACGATCGGCGCCTCGCAAGCGCGCTTGCAGAGATCCTGCAAGACAACGGCCATACGGTCGATGCTGTTCACGATGGGCAGACTGGATTCGAATATGGACTTTCTGATCTTTATGATGTGATCATCCTCGATGTCATGCTCCCCCACCTTGATGGGTTCCAAGTCGTCTCTGAGCTGCGGCGGAAGAAGATATCGACACCTGTGCTCATCTTGACAGCAAAGGATGCGGTTCCTGAGAAGGTACAAGGTTACGATAGCGGTGCGGACGATTACATGACCAAGCCGTTCTCCCCCACTGAACTTCTCGCACATTTGCGGGCGCTCACTCGTCGCAAGGGCGAAGTTCTCTTCGAGACGCTTGATTTTGCAGACATCTCACTGAATCTTGAGAATAGCGACCTATCGTGTGCGGATGATTCGATCCACCTGCGCATGAAAGAATTCTTGATCCTCTCTGCCTTGATGGAGCATCCTGGCCGCATCGTTTC
>CABRGJ010000124.1 GCA_902470405.1 uncultured Eggerthella sp. | reverse complement strand
AATAGTCGGACACCACTTTGTATTCTGCTTCGAGCTGTTGCTGCTGACGGATCTCTTGATAGTAGTTCGCGACAGGCTGATAGAGCAACACGACAGCAAGTACGAGCGTTGCGCATGAGATGAGCGCACGGGATGAAAAACGATCAGAACGAGGGTCGAGAAACGAGAAAATACCCGCAATGCGACTCAAGATACCGCCTTTGCGCTTGGTGTTCGAAGGGCTGCTTTGCATGCGAGAGGAACGCTTATGGGACTTGCCCATCTTCATCTCGTAGAGGGCAGGACGACTCGTTTGCTCAGGGCTTGGCTTGACCGGCTCATCAGAACCGAACGCTTTATTGAACTGACGTTCTGCCTTCGCGGCGCGCATACGGTGCGCGAGCGATTTCTTTTCGCGCCTCTCCTCTTGAGCCTCATGTTCCTGATGTGCGGAGTTTGACTTGATTCCACGATCCTGGGCCTGGGCACCTTTCGTTGTAGACTCGAAACGCTGGACTTGAGATGTTTGCGGAGCGTGAGTGCGCGCGGAACGCGTGGGCTGTTTCGGGATACCACCCGTAGCGCTTGGTTGCAGCTGACGATGTGAGACCGTTGCGCTCGAGGCACGACGGGATGCTGCGCCTGTAGGGCGACGAGCGGGTATGCCAGAAGGATGCACCGTGGCGCTCATCAAAGACCCCTGCATGCTCGAAGCAGAGCTGCGATAAACGGTGTTATACGAACCGCTGCGAGCTGTAGCCGTAAATGACTGCTCGAACGAAGGATCGTAGGTTAAACGTTGCGGTTGTTTAGGTGAATGGGCGCTCGAGCGCGATTGGTGCTGCGCCGAACGAGCATAACTTGACGAGCGATCCGAGGACACCGAGCCGCGAGCGCGCGCCTCGTCAAAAGAAAGAATATTCTCGTGCCTGGTCAAAGCTCAACCTCTTGCATCGTAGTTCGTTTAAAGTTCAGTTAATGCAATTCTTTATAACTATAGCACAAGACCAGGTCTTTTGTAAGTACCTGGTCTTGTGAAGGAGAAGGTTGCAAGGAAATCCACGCAAGACCTTCTGTAAGCGTTGATTCGTGCGCTTATTCGTCGAGCGCGGCTGCGATCTCGTCAGTGATGTCCATCGTGTGATAGACGTTCTGAAGGTCTTCCAGTTCCTCAAGCTTATCGATAAGGCGCATGACCTTCTTCGCATCGGTAACGGAAACCTGAGTAGGCGTGGTGGGCTCCATGATGAACTCAGCGCCCTTGGTCACAACACCTTGCTCTTCGATAGCTTTCTTCACTGCCATGAGATCGCTGGGTGCAGTGTAGACGATCCACTCTTCATCGGCATCTTCGTAATCATCGCCGCCTGCTTCAGCTACGACCATCATGAATTCGTCTTCATCGCCTGCAGCGCCGTTGGCGATCATGCCTTCTTTCTTGCCGCCTTCGATCTCCTTCTCGATGAAGATCTGGCCTTTGCGCTCGAACTGGAACGCAACCGAGCCGCTCGTGCCGAGGTTGCCATTAGCGTGCGAGAACGCCGAGCGAACATCGGCTGCAGTACGATTGCGATTGTCGGTGAGCGCCTCGCAGTAGACTGCGACGCCTGCCGGACCATAGCCTTCATAAATGACCGACTCGTAGTTCGCAGCATCCTTGCCCGTACCGAACGCCTTATCGATAGCGGTCTTGATCTTATCCTTAGGAAGCGAGTAGCTCTTCGCTTTGTCGATCGCCGCAGCCAGAGAAGCATTGTTGTCCGGGTTCGGGTCGCCGCCTTCTTTCGCCGCAACGGTGATGTTACGAGAAAGCTTGGAGAACAGTGCTGAACGCTTCGCGTCCTGGGCGGCTTTACGATGCTTCGTAGTAGCCCATTTTGAGTGGCCTGACATACGCGCCTACCTTCCTTGAATTGCCTGATTCGTGCATATGAGTGCCTTGTTAGTCTATCACCATTCACGGATTAAGTGCATGAAATCGCGGAATGATTCGTTATAGAATCGTAAAGCAATCGAATAATCAACTGTAAACGACACATGTAGCGTCCGCGCGATGCGTAAATCTGATCACGGCACAGAAAAGAAGTGCGAGGGTATTCCCTCACAAGGTGATCGAATACGTAAATGCGGGCGCTTCTTTTTGTGCAGGATCGCTTTTCTTCGCCGTTTGCTACAAGAAAGCGAGGAAGTATGGCACCTGAAGCAAACCAGGCAGCGAAACTCGGCTCAAAGCCTGCAGTCATCTTGATCGTTGCTGCATTCGCTGCGTTCTTGGCGACCTTCAACGAAACCTTCTTGAACGTAGGCTTCGCTCCGATCATGGAAAGTCTCTCTGTCGACGTTTCAACCGTGCAGTGGCTCGCTACTGCCTATATGCTCGGCGCAGCGGTCATGGTTCCCGTCTCGGCATTCGCCTACCGCTCCTTTCCAACCCGTCAGCTCTTCTGCGCTACCACAGCGCTGCTGGTGATCGGTTCAGTAGTTGGTGGTCTTGCACAAGATTTCACCGTACTTTTGATCGGCCGCATCATCCAGGCACTCGGCACTGGCATGCTCATTCCTATTGGCATGAATATCACGCTTGAGGTCGCACCACACGAGAAGCTAGGAACCTATATGGGCATCATGGGCGCAATGACGACGCTTGGACCTTCATCAAGCGTCATCTTGGCAGGTGTCATCCTTGCGTTTTTCGACTGGTCGATGCTGCTGTGGGTGTTTGCAGGTCTTTCGCTTGTCTGCTTCTTGCTCGGAGCGGTCATCCTTCGCGATATCGCACATCTTACACATCCACGCCTTGATGCGCCATCCGTTGCGCTTATTGCTATCGCTTTGATCGGCATTTTGTACGGCATCTCGACGATCTTCAGCGGCAATGTTGCCTTTGCGATCAGCTCAATGATCGTTGGAGCGATCGTGCTCGTAGTCTTCATCAAGCGCCAAGGTATGCTTGCTGAACCGCTTATCGACCTGCGTCCACTAAAGATCCCCCCTTTCGCTATAGGCGTGATCGTGAATATGCTCTCGCTTATCACGATCTTCGCGATGAACATCATCGTCCCAACCTTCATGCAATCAGCGCTTGGCACCCCACCACTTGTTGCGTCGCTGATCCTCTTCCCTGCTATCCTTTGCTCCTGTGTTGCCTCACCACTTGCAGGGCGCGTCTACGACAAGCGCGGCCCAGGTCTGCTCCTGCCACTGGGCTTTGCGTGCATCGCGATCTTCTCAGTGCTCACTGCACTTTTCATCGCAACGGCAAATCCAGTCTTGTTGGCGCTCATCTACATCCCTGTCATCTGCGGCTCTGCACTCATCATTGGCCCTGTTCAGAGCTATGCGCTCTCTAAGCTTGCCCCTGAAATGAACCCTCATGGCGTTACCGTTATGTCTACCGGCTTCCAGATTGCAGGATGTATCGGCTCATCTGTATTCGTTGGCGTCTATGCAGCAGTAGGAACCTCGCAGAGCATGGCAGGTGCCAGCATGCTGCAATCACTCACTGATGGCATGGTCGCCGCTGGCGTTCTTGTCGGTATCGTTGCCGCGATCGGCTTTTTCCTCGCGCTGTGGATTCGCAACAATGCAAGAAAGCCTGTAGAAGTTGCCGGACATCAAGCAAAGACACAATGGGCTGACGAGAGTGCACCTGCGCTGAGCACACTGGCCTCCATTATGAAAACCGACGTTTACACGCTTCCTGTTGACTCGACCGTTCTCGAGGCAATGGAGCTGTTCGTACGCTATGGTATCTCGGGCGCCCCTGTTGTAGGCAAAGACCAGGAAGTGGTCGGATTCATCTCTGATGGCGATATCATGGGCGTGCTTGCAGACCAAGTGCCCGCATTCAAGAGCGCTTGGTCATTCATCGTCGAGCGCGGTAATGATGATTTCGATCGTACGCTGCGCGAAACCATGCAGATGAACGTCGGTGAGCTCTCCAACAAACGCGTCATCAGCGTAAACATCGATGACGACCTAGGTGAAGTTACCCGTGTGCTTTCTGAGAATCACTTGAAGAAAGCTCCTGTGCTCAAGGGTAACAAGATGGTGGGTATCATCAACCGTTCGAACATCACCAACTACGCGATCGAGCAATATCTCACAGAAAAGAACTAGGGTTCAGACTGTGTCTGAGTTCGAGCACTTATGCACCAAGTTCACGATCGATCACATCTGCGATCTGCTGCGCATAGGAGAGCGCTTCTTCGGGTGTAGCAGCTTC
>CABRGJ010000123.1 GCA_902470405.1 uncultured Eggerthella sp. | reverse complement strand
CCCGAAGAGATATCCGAGTACGAGACGCGCAAGCGTTATATCGATTGGGACTTAGAACTTGCTGGTTGGACTATCGGCGATAGCGCAGTAGAAGAGCGAGAGGTTTATGGCATGCCTGTAGAGCCTGGCAACATGACAGGCACAGGATTCGTTGACTATGTGATGCTCGGAAAGGATGGTAAGCCGCTTGCCATCCTTGAAGCAAAAAGAACGAGCTACTCTGCGCAGAAGGGACTTGAGCAGGCGAGACGATATCTGGATTGCCTACAGGCAGAATTTGGTTATCGTCCTTTAGCGTTTTTATCTAATGGCTTTGAGACCATGTTCATTGACGATGAAGAAGGTTCGCCTCGGCCTGTCAGCGGCGTCTTTTCCCGTGATGATCTTCAGCGAATCCTGAATCGTCGCGGAACAACGAAGGCTTTGTCTTCGATTCCAGTTGACGAGAATATTGCTGGTGGTGGCACTAATCGATATTACCAGGTTGAAGCCATCAAACGCGTTTGTGCCAACATTGAGGAGGGACATCGCAAAAGCTTGCTCGTCATGGCGACTGGAACTGGCAAGACTCGCGTGTCTGCCGGACTTACTGATGTGCTCATGCGTAGTGGCCGAGTTAAGAATGTGCTGTTCTTGGCAGATCGCGTAGCACTTGTGAAGCAAGCTGCTCGTGCTTATCAGCAATATCTACCAGATGCCTCTCGTTGTAATTTATGCAAAAACAAAGATGACAGAACTGCACGAATCGTATTCTCAACGTATCCAACCATTCTTAATGCTATTGATACGGTACGTAACGATGATGATGTTCGCATGTACACACCAGCTCATTTCGACCTCATCATCGTTGACGAGGCACATCGTTCCATTTTCAAGAAATACAAGGCTATATTTGAATACTTTGATGCACTGGTGGTAGGTCTTACTGCCACCCCTGCAAACGAGGTCGACCGTAATACCTATGACTTCTTTGAGGTTGAGCGCGGAGTGCCGACTTATGTTTACGAATACAAGGTTGCGACTGAGCAAGACCATGTGCTGGTTCCATATTTGGGCATTAAAACCCATACGGATTTTCTTGATGAAGGCATTACTTACAACGAGCTTACAGACGCAGATAAGGAAATTATCGAAGAGGACTTTGAAGAGACGGGTCAGGATGTTCCAGATCACATCGCTAATACGCAAATCAATAGCTGGGTCTTCAATGAAGACACGGTCGATTCGGTGCTTGAAACCCTCATGGAAAAGGGCATCCGTGTAAACGGGGGCCAAGACCTCGGTAAGACAATCATCTTTGCTCAAAACCAGAAGCACGCCCGGTTCATAGTAGAGCGATTCGGCAAGCTTTACCCAAGTTATCCTGGAGACTATATCAAAACAGTCCTCCATTCCGATGACTATTCACACACCATCATTGATGACTTCGAATTAAAAGAACATCCCATTATCACTGTATCAGTGGATATGATGGATACTGGCATTGATGTGCCCGAAATCGTCAACCTTGTCTTCTTCAAGAAGGTTCGTTCGAAGATAAAATTCTGGCAAATGATTGGTCGCGGAACTCGCCTCTGCGAAGGGCTCGAAGTGCTCGATCCGCAAGATGGATTACACGAAAACAAAGAGCGGTTCTTCATTTTTGATTGGTGTCGCAATTTCGAATTCTTCCGCGAGAATCCCAACGTAGTCGAAGGGAAGATCGGCACTTCGCTATCTGAGGTAGTGTTCTCGCGACAAGCGCAGTTGGTTAAAACCTTCCAAGAGAGCACTTTTGCGGATGACGACTACCAAAGATTGCGCTCTGAGCTAGTTTCTCAGATTCATTATTGTGTGGTGGATCTGAATGAGGAACTTGTATCGGTTCGCCTTCATAGGCAAGCGGTTGAGAAATTCAAACAGGAAGCTTCGTACGTATTCCTGACGGAGGTCGATTTAAGTACGCTGAAATCCGAGATTGCGCCACTTGTGCATAATGACGAATCGGACATCGACGCTCTTAGATTCGATGCATTTATGTATGGCTTTATGTGCTCGCTTGCCGATGGCTACAGGATTTCATCGTACGCCAATCGGCTTACTTCGATGGCCCAAGAGCTTCAGCAGATGATCACGATACCTCAAATCAAAGAGAAGTTACCTTACATACAGACCATCACAGATGAACACTTTTTTGATGATATCTCCGCTATTAAGCTCGAAGAGGTTCGTAAAGAGCTACGTGGCCTTATTCGGTTTTTAGTTAATGTTGGACCTAACCGCAAAGACGTTATCATGCATCTGGAAGATCCTGTGACGATGATTGAGTTTGATATCCAAGCAGACCCAGGTGAGGATTTTGCAAACTATAAGCTCAAGGTTGAACGATATATCAAGGATTATGGGAACTCCCTCGTTATTCAAAAGCTTCATCGGAACAAGCCGATGACTTCAAAGGAATTCGAGGAACTTGAGCGGATTTTTACTCAGGAGCTTGGCGATGCGGATGATTACTCACGAGTATACGGCGATACGCCATTTGGGCTATTGGTGCGCAAGCTTGTAAAGCTCGATCATGATGCAGCAATGAGCGCTTTTGCTGAATTTATTAATACAGAAGATTTAAATGAACAGCAGATATCGTTTGTTCACAAAGTAGTTAGTTATGTCGTAGAAAACGGATATATGGATTTAGGTGCATTGAATCAGCCGCCTTTTGATAGGCCGCAGCCGTTCGTACGCTTGTTTAACACGAAACAACA
This sequence comes from uncultured Eggerthella sp., assembly GCA_902470405.1. GTDB lineage: Bacteria > Actinomycetota > Coriobacteriia > Coriobacteriales > Eggerthellaceae > Anaerotardibacter. Next base: position 1,465 of record CABRGJ010000123.1, on the reverse strand, counting down.
GACTGGGTTGGTGGCAATTATAAAAAGTATTAATTCGAACGCGGAGAAGCCAGCCGCCTGATCAAGCCCAGTCTCCTTCTCGGTTCACCACAAGAGGAGGTTTGGCATGATACAGACAATCGAACGGATCGAAAAGATGATGGCTGCTTCGCTCAGCGAAACGCAGGCGAGAGAGCTCCATGTTACGTTGGTGGCCTGTCTTTGTGGCAATGGGTGTAATTACACTGACAAAAGCATCGAGGAGTTCATCATAGATTTCCTAAACGCAAAAAGGCTTGAGGGATGTTCGGAACGTTCAATTCGCTATTATTGTTCAACTCTTTGTAGGTTTGCTGATTCAACCCATAGTCCAATTGGACAAATAACAACGGATGAAATTCGCTGCTATTTGGCAGAGTATAGAAACCTCAATGGAGCGGGAAACATTACCATAGACAACATAAGGCGTGTTCTCTCTAGTTTTTTCTCATGGCTTGAAGAGGAAGATTTCATTTACAAAAGCCCGGTAAGACGCATAAAGAAAATCCGATCGACGCGTATGATCAAGCCAGTTTATTCTGATGAGTCGTTGGAGGATTTGCGTGACGCATGCGCAAATGCACGCGATCTAGCAATTATCGATTTGCTCGCCTCTACCGGAATACGAGTTGGCGAGCTTGTTAAGCTAAATCGCAGCGACATGTGCTTTGAGTCTCGCGAATGCGTTGTTAGAGGCAAGGGCGACAAAGAGCGCAAGGTTTATTTTGATGCTCGAACCAAAGTTCATCTCCAAGCATATCTTGAGGAACGTACCGACAACAACGATGCCCTATTCGTTTCTATTCACAAACCTTTCCGGCGCTTGGAAATCAGTGGAGTTGAATTACGCCTGAGGCATTTAGGGAAAGTTGCAAATGTACTTGGCGTTCATCCTCATAAGTTTCGAAGAACACTGGCTACAAGAGCTATAGATAAGGGAATGCCAATTGAGCAAGTGCAGGTCTTATTGGGACACAGCAAGATAGATACGACACTATGCTACGCGATGGTCGATCAGGCCAATGTTAAGCAATCGCATCGAAAATACATCGCATAGCAAACCCCCATTTGTCAGGGAAAGGATAAAGCTGGGCGATGTTATTTCAGCTTATAACAAGCGTAATAAGGGATTGTTGTGCTCTGATGTCTACAGCGTAACGAATTCGCAGGGATTTACACCCTCAGCTGATTATTTCTCAAAAGAAGTTTTCAGCAAAGACTTGGGAAACTACCGACTTGTGAAAAAGGGGATGCTTGCCTACAACCCGTCGCGTATAAATGTTGGATCTGTTGCATTACAAGACAAGCTTTCAGAGGTCGTGGTTAGCCCCTTGTATGTTGTTTTTGAGCCAGACAGCACGCGCATAGTCCCCGAATACATATTGCATTTTCTGAAAAGCAAGCCTGGCCTTCATCAAATTGCTTTCCAATCAATTGGCTCTGTGCG
>CABRGJ010000122.1 GCA_902470405.1 uncultured Eggerthella sp. | reverse complement strand
GGCCGATGGGCCCTTGAAGACCTCGGTCTTAGCCTCGGTCGCCACCGCCACGTCGGAAACGACTACGATGAGGCGACGTGGTGAATTGTAGATCTCGACTGCACCATGAGGAATGCGCGCATCATCGAGGATGGCAGGAACTTTCTTCTCCAGCTGACCAACCGCGTCGAGCAGATCGAATGCCGGAATCTCTTCAACGCCGATCTCGAAGGCGAGCATGCGTGTATCTGTCATTGGGCTATTCCCCTTCCCCGGATTCAACTTCGATGCCGACGACCTTCTCGAGATAGGCTTTGCAGCAAGCCTTCGCGATAGTGCGTACGCGCAGGATATACCCCATACGTTCGGTGGCGCTGATGACGCCACGTGCATCGAGCAAGTTGAACGCATGCGAGCACTTCAGAACGTAATCGTATGCAGGAAGCGGCAAGCCCGCCTCAAGCGTATGCAAGCATTCCGCCTCATACCGATCGAATTCGCCGAACAGCAGTTCGGTATCGGCTACCTCGAAGTTATATGCCGAGAATTCACGTTCGTTCTCCAAGAAGACATCGCCATAGGTGAACACCGTGCCATCTGCGCTGCGAGCCCATACAAGGTCATAGACAGAATCAACGCCCTGGATATACATGGCCAAACGTTCGAGACCATAGGTGATCTCTGCAGGAACAGGACTGCACTCAAAGCCACCCACCTGCTGGAAGTAGGTGAACTGCGTGACTTCCATGCCATTGAGCCATACTTCCCAACCAAGACCCCATGCGCCAAGCGTCGGGCTTTCCCAGTCGTCTTCGACGAAACGGATATCATGCTTCTCGACTTCAATGCCGATAGTGCGCAAAGAATCGAGATAGAGATCTTGCACATTATCAGGTGAAGGTTTCAACAGCACCTGGAACTGATAGTAATGCTGCATGCGATTCGGATTCTCGCCATAACGGCCATCAGTCGGACGACGGCAAGGCTGAACATAAGCCGCGCGCCAAGTACCAGGACCCAAGCTTCGCAGCGTAGTGGCTGTATGGAATGTGCCTGCACCAACTTCGTTATCGTAGGGCTGCAGAACGACACAGCCTTGGTCGGCCCAGTATCCTTGAAGCCTTAAGATGATGTCTTGAAAGCTGAGTGGTTCATTGTTTGCACTCGTTGTTACGACGTTGGTGGTCATACGTCTCCTTATGCTCTTCTTTCACGAAAGACGTCGCGCAGAATAATGCGGCGCGCTCTATCGTTCTCTGACTAATTCCCGCCTGAGCACCGCTTCCTTACAGGATCGCGATGTTCTCGAAAGGCCAATAGATGACCAGCGCTTTCCCAAAAACGGTATCTTCATCGATCGGGCCGAAATAACGCGAGTCGGATGAATTCGTACGATTATCCCCCATCACCCACACATCGCCTGCAGGGACCGTATAGGGATAGGTGATATCGACATTGCCCACCGTACGCAGCGGGTAGCTGGGAAGCCCATCGGTGTAGGGTTCATCGAGCGCAACGCCATCTACATAGACCACACCATCGCGCAGATCGACCGTCTGCCCTTCGGTGGCGATGACACGCTTGATGAGCGTGCGCGAGGGAACTTGAGGGTCGGAGAAGACAACGATATCGCCTTGCTCGGGATCAGAAAATCGATAGGAGACCTTCTCTGCGAAGACCATATCGCCTGTCTTGATGGTCTGTTCCATGGATGCAGAAGGAATCTGGAAAGGCTCGATGACAAAGGTGCGTAATAACCATGCGCCAGCAACGATGATGGCGACCATCACGAGAAAGCTTATAAACCTTCTAAAAACGCTCGGCTTGTGCTCACTCGCGTGCTGACCGGAATCCACGCCACTCCTTCCTTCTTCAAAGCCTGTGAGGATACGTTCATGATACGGTCTAAAAGATGAAAGAAACTCCGCCGTGAACGCATTTTCTTATATTAAACAATCTTTCGCGATGGTGGAACAGCCAAAAATGAAGTAGTGGTCGAAGGTCACGATAGCTGGTCTAAATACGCGCGATCAGCATCGGAGAGATTCGCGCTCTCAAGCAGGTCGGGGCGCAACTGCTTGGTGCGAAGCAAGCTTTGTTCATGGCGCCAGCGCTCGATATTGCCATGATGACCCGAAAGCAGCACCTCGGGCACCTCCATACCACGATAGGTCGCGGGACGCGTATACTGCGGATACTCGAGCAAACCATCGTAGAAGCTCTCGTCTACCGAACTCCCTTCGTCTCCGAGCACTCCATCGAGACGCCGCACGACCGCATCGATGACCACCATCGATGCAAGTTCCCCACTGGTGAGTACATAGTCTCCGATCGAGACGATCTTATCTGCGAGCGTATACGCACGTTCATCGATCCCTTCGTAGTGCCCACAAATGAAAAAGAGGTGATCTTGCTCAGCGAGATCGAGCGTCAGTGCCTCATCCAGACGCTGACCAGTTGGTGAAAGGAAGATGGTGTAGGGCTTTTTCGGCGCAGTAGCGAATAGCTCGTCAGTCGCTTCAAAGATCGGCTCGCACTTCATGACGAGCCCTTGCCCGCCGCCCTAGGGTTCATCGTCGGTGGTGCGATGCTTATCATGCGTCCATTCACGCAGATCATGTGCACGAAATTCGAGAATGCCCTTGTCTTGCGCGCGCTTCATGATCGATTCATTCATGATCGAGTCATAGCACTGCGGAAAAACGGAAAGCGTTTCGATGAGCATGAATGTCCTTTCTTCGCCCGATGCGATGCTTTGCTTCAAGTTCAAACGGAGCACCAGACAATTAGAGGTCGAGAAGGCCTTTCGGCAGATTCATCACGATAGCTTCTGCTGCTTCATCGACCGAAACGACGAAATCGTCAACGAGCGGGATGCGTACAAGGATCGCATCTTGGTCGGGTGTAGCTTTCGGAGAGGATGAGCTTATATCGACTACGAGCAGCGGATGCGCAGGATTTTCTTCAAGGGCAACGATGCACCCGATGGTGGTTGCGACTGGGTCGAGCAGCGTGAAACCGACCAGGCCAAGAAGGCCACGATCGAGATCTTCAGGCAGGTCGCTCTTGAGCACAAGGCAACTGTGGTCTTGGAGCTGCTCTGCTAAATCGATCGAATCGATGGTGTCAAAGAAGACAAGATATGCGCCTTGGGGCTGCGACGCGATACTGGTCACTCGAGCTGTGCGCGGGACATAAAGCTCAGGCGGCACGAAGGTGACCTCCATGCCTTCTTTCAACAAAAAAGGAAGACCCTCGCGTGCATACACGAGAAGTCCTCCTTTAAGATTCTTAGCTTTGCCAATGGTGGCTACATTAGCCCATGCGCTCATTAGTCGATAAGCTCGACTTCGATGCGCATGTCGTGACGCGAACCAGCAGCACGACTGAGCGTACGAATAGCCTTGATGACACGACCCTGGCGGCCGATAACGCGGCCGACATCTTCGGGATTCACATGAACCTCGATAAGAGTGGAGCCATCTTCAGTCTCCGTAGAGCTGACTTCGACCTCGTCTGGAAATTCAACGAGTGGAGCAACGAGTTCAGCGACAAGTCCGGAAATGTCGGTATTAGGATCGGACATGTTTAACCATTCTGACGAAGATCGTTGATGAGGCGCTCGACCGTTTCGGTCGGCTTAGCACCCTGAGCGATCCAGCTGTCGACCTTTTCGAGATCAAGGTTGACCTGCTTAGGCTCCGTGAGCGGATTGTAGGTACCGATCTGTTCGATATAGCGACCATCGCGACGTGCGCGAGAATCCGCAACAACGATGCGATACTAAGGTGCCTTATGTGCGCCGTGACGGGCGAGACGAATCTTTACTGCCATGAAGGTTAACTCCTTTTTATATTACGTACTCTATTCAGTAAACCTGAGAAAACAGCAATTACCAATAATAAGGTGAGCGACGAGCTTTTGCAAGGGATGAGTTACTGAGCGGATGCAGCGCACCGAATCACTGGTCTTGGATCATTTCCTGAAGACGCTTCAGATCCCCCATGCCCATGCCTCCCATGCCAGGGATCGAGCGATGCTTGCGTTTCTTCTTGCTTTGCCATAACTTGCTTCATCATCTTACGAGTTTCATTGTACTTCTTCAGCATCTGATTGAGCTGTGTGACCGAAACTCCTGCTCCAGCCGCTATGCGTGCACGGCGCGACCCGTTGATGATAGAGGGCTGTTCGCGCTCTTCACGCGTCATGGAATTGATCATGACCTCCATCTCATCGAGTGCGTTCTCGTTGACAGAACCAT
>CABRGJ010000121.1 GCA_902470405.1 uncultured Eggerthella sp. | reverse complement strand
AATAATTTTCGGTTTTACGCGGGAAACTGGGTCGCATCGGTTCCTTGGTCGACTTGAGAGTTGTCTCTTCAGCGTCTTAGCAATTTGCGACCTGGGGTTTTGCGCTTGCGATGCCTGGGAGGTGCTGTAGATCGAGGCGAAACGCGCAAAAAACGAAAATAAAAGCCAGAATCTCGGATTTGGCGAGAAATTGCAGTTTTACCGTTGGGCTATGGGCGACGTTGGGCTACGGGCAACAGTACGCCAGCGCAAGATGGTCGTGGGATCGCGAGTCCGCCGTAGGTAGGGCTCCGGGCTACTGCAGTCTGCCGTAGAGTAAGACTCGGGCTACTGTAGAGAGACCTGGCGCCAATAGTGGCAAGCCCAGAGCACAGTGCTACCCTTCGATGAACTTGGGCGGGAGCGCAATGGTGGGATCGAGCGCATGAAGCGCTTTGGTGACGGGCTCGATGGCAGACGAGCCATAGCATTTCGAGGTGGCGAATGCGAGCAGACGGCCCTCCGCAGTCTTGATAGTACCCTCAGAAAGAAGGATGTGATGACCTTCGTTCACTGCATGAGCCTCGCAGATGACCAGGCCTTCATGAGTGCTGTGAAGATCGTTCAGCAGCAAGTCGAGCGTGACGTAACCTTGGTCTTCGGGAGCATTCGCATACAGTGCCCAATATGTTGTGGTATCGAGCAGCGTCGCCAGCACTCCCCCATGAATGCCGCCGAAAGGATTGTGGTGCTCCTTCGTGACCTCGAGCTCAAGGCGTGCGTAACCCTCGCTGATATCGGTGATGTTCATGTGGATGGTGTTGTAAAACGGGCTGTCGGCCAGCAATTCCATGATGGCCTGGGCGTGCGCAGGATTGAACTTTTTCATGGTGAACTCCTTCATAGCAGGCTCCTCTGTACGGGTGTGCCGCGCGTGACTTCCTTCGCGTAACCTCCGCGTGACTTCCTTATGAATGGCGCTTTACGAATTCGATACGAGCGTGCGATCCGCGTGCCTCGATGGTAACAAGGCGGGTAGGATGAAATCGCGGAATGAGCGCGTTGAAATCGAGTGGTTGATTTTGCGACTACCAATCGACACGCGTAGGGGTGTGCGTGGGCGCAAACGCATGGGCGCGAACGCGGACGGACTTAGGGCTTGCACGACGGCAGCGGCGCGAGCGGACTTGCGGCTTGCGGGTAATTCGAGGAGGAATCATGGCGAAGATCGTCGTTACGGATAGCGATTTCGAAGTGTCGGATATCGAGCAGAAGATGATCGAGGAAGCCGGCATCGAATTCGCGCGCTTCCAGGATCGAAGCACTGCGGGCATCATCGCGAACTGCGCGGATGCTGATGGCGCAATAACCGCTTATGGGCAGTTCACGGCCGAGGTCTTCGCGGCGCTGCCGCAACTGCAGGTGGTATCGCGCACAGGCGTTGGCGTGGATACAGTCGATGTTCCTGCGGCAACCGCAGCGGGCGTTGCAGTATGCAACGTGCCGGGATATGCGACCGAGGTGGTCTCCGATCATGCCATCGCGATGACCATGGCGCTGCTTCGGCGTCTCCCCGAGATCAATGCCGACGTTCACGATGGCATCTGGGATTACGCGCGACATCGACCACTCGGTCAGGTATACGGGCGCACGTTCGGTGTGGTGGGCATGGGCGACATCGGGCGCGCGGTCGCACGCAAAGCAAGCGGGCTTGGCTTCAGGGTCATCTGCTGGTCGCACTCGCTCGTGCCCGGGCGACGCACGCCAGAAGGATACGACGTGGTTTCGCTGGACGACCTGTTCAAACACGCTGATGTGGTGAGCTTTCATACGGCGCTTGTCCCCGCCACGCATCACCTGCTGAATGCCGACAACATCAAGCTCTTAAAGAATGATTGCATCGTGATCAACCCCTCGCGTGGTGCTGTGGTGGATACGTCCGCGGTGGCGGCAGCGCTCAAGGCGGGCGAGCTTTGGGGGGCGGGCATCGACGTGTTCGAGGAAGAGCCGATCGCGGCAAACGACCCGCTAATGAGCGCACCGCACGCGCTGCTCACGCCGCATGCAGCTTATTGGTCGGAGGAATCGGGGGTCGAACTGCGGACGCGTACGACGCAGAATGCGATCGATGTCGTGCTCGGGCGCGAGCCGCACGATTGCTTGAACAAGCAAGTCTTCGGCGCGAACGGAAAGCTTGCGAAGCTCGGGCGCTGAGGGGTCAGCGTTCACGGGCTGACGCGATGGCGCGTGCGGCAGGTTAGCATGGCTGCGATCGCGCGCTAGAGATATTTCGTGGGAAGCGCCTTGTTCTTGTATTGCGGATGATTGCGCACGAAACGCCACCGACAAAAGCGCGTGATGCCCAGCGCAACGAGCGAAACGACCAGGAATGTACCCGTGATCTCGAGCACTTTCACATTGCTTTCCGCAAATGCATAGAGCGACGCAAGGCCGAACGCAACCGACAGCACGATCGTGATGACCGTGAACATCTTGATGAGGATCTCTTTCGCGCGCAGCGGAGACTTCACCCATGCCACGAACAGATACACCACCACCGCCAACACGACCAGCGCGATGACGAGCGGTACTGATTGAAGCAAGCGTGCAATGAGCGCCATGGAATCTCCTTGGACCGCGGACGGGCGGTCGATCTGCAAACCCCGCCTCACAATGAATAGAACTGCGGGTTTTCATTGGTATCATCTTATTATACGTATGTTGTTGCTAGAGAAATAGTTTACTGGGGTTAAAATACCACTTAGGGACACGAAGGACCCCCTCCTCGGTCGTGTCCTACCATTATCATCACCTCACAGCAATCGGGGCGAATGACCATGACGAATTCATCTTCTCAATCATCTGACACCGGCGCGGCGTTGGCTGCGTACGGCATCGATCATGCGGATGCGATGGCGCGCATGCTCAACAATGATGCGTTGTTCAAGCAGCTCGCACAGCATTACCGCAACGACACGAATTTCGAGGCGCTATGCGCGGACATGGAGGCCGGCAATCTCGAAGCGGCTTACAACCACGCTCATACCCTGAAGGGCGTTTCGGGAAATCTGTCGTTCGGGCAACTCCATAAACTGTCGGCACAGATCTGCGATGCGCTGAACAGCGACGATGCCGACGCTGCGCGCGCCTTGATGGTGCCGCTGGCTGATGCGCATAAGCTCGTGCTCGAGGGACTCGACTACTGGCAAACGCTCGATTAGCCGTTATTGCTGCTTTGGCAGTACGCCTTCAACCTGGGAGATCGCTATGAGCATAACGATAGGACTCGCACAAACCACTCATCCCGAAGATGGCGATGCGCTCGCGCTCGTGGAGCGCTACGCAGCAGATGCGCAAGCGCGCGGCGTAGAGCTACTTGTATTCCCTGAATCGCTGATGAGTCGCTACGAAAAGGAGATCGAGGCGTTCTGCCGTGAGGCCGAGCCTGCTGATGGACCCTTCGCGTGCGCAGTCGATGCGATCGCGGCGCGCTACGGGCTGTGGATCGTCTACACGCTGAACGAACTGAACCCTGCAGGCGGCAAGCCCTTCAACACTACGGTGCTCGTGGATGACACAGGCACGAAGCGCGGCATCTATCGCAAGGTGCATCTGTTCGACACCGATTTCACCCATGAATCCGATCGCATGTCCGCAGGTGATGCGCTGTTCGAGCCCGTTGAAACGCCCTTTGGGAAGATCGGTCTGGGAATCTGCTATGACCTACGCTTTCCTGAACAAGCGCGCGCGGCGGCGTTGCAGGGTTGCGACATCATGATCTATCCCGCTGCCTGGGTGGCAGGAAACACGAAGGCTGAACAATGGCACACGCTCCTCGCAGCACGCGCGATCGAGAACGAGATGTTCGTGGTGGGCGTAAGCCGTGCAGATGAGGGCTACATCGGTCAAAGTGCGGTGGCGAACCCCTACGGGATCCTGGTAGCCGCTGGCGGGCCTGCCGAAGAGCTGATCTGCTGCACGATCGATGTTGCGATGCGCGAAGGCGTGTATGAACGCATGCCTGTATTCGAGCACCGACGTGCGGACGTGTATTAGACCTGCTGTCGAAGCAGATCTTCTTGAGCAAGAAGATCTATTGAGCGAGAACCCTTTTTGAACAGAAAAGCTGACGCACTAGTTCGCGGCTTTCAGCGCCTTGCGCAACTGGGCCTCGATGATGAGATCGACGATGCCATTCGAAGCGATGATAAGGCCGAGTACGAACACCAGCAGAGCCGTGGTCTGGAAGGGATTCGCGATGATGACCACACCACCGATCGCGATGAGCACGCTCAATATGATGGAT
>CABRGJ010000120.1 GCA_902470405.1 uncultured Eggerthella sp. | reverse complement strand
AAGTGGTGTTCTGCAACGAATGGAGCGGGCCTTCGTTGCCTTCGCGCGCATACGCTACGAACAGGATGAGTGAGACCACAAGGAGAACGATCAGAAGTGTTCTTCCTCCAAGATGGCCACCGAACTGGAACGGATTGTCTTTGAGCTTCAGGGCCATGTATGAGATGAACTCCTATTTCGAACGCATCAATATCTGCTTGAGAGCTGCCGGGGTTTCGAGGACCTTCAAACAACCTGTGACCACGTTAGTGAGAGCCGTTTCGCTGGTCCAAACAGGGATTTCGAGCTTGTTCGTAAGATAACGGTCAAGCCCTGAGAGCAAGCCGCCGCCACCCGTGAGCAAGATACCATTCGAAATGATGTCCGATGCGAGGTCGGGATTGGTCTTTTTGAAGGTTTCCTTGATGTGGACGACCATCTCGTCGATAGGCTCCTGAAGCGCTTCGCGCACATCTTCAGATTGGATGGTGACCTCTTTAGGCTGCTCGGTCAGCACGTCCTGACCTGAAATGATCATGTCGCGCTCGCGTCCGTCCTCGAACGGAAGGATAGAACCGATCTTGATCTTGATGACCTCTGCCGTGCGCTCACCGATCTTGATGCCGAGCAGATCGCGCAGATGCATGGCGATCGCTTCGTCAAGGCGGTTACCTGCCAAGCGCAGTGAAGAGGAAGTGACGATACCGCCCAGCGAGATGACCGCAACTTCGGTCGTGCCACCACCGATATCGACGACCATCGAACCAGTGGGCTCAGTAACGGGCAAGTCGGCACCCATCGCAGCCGCCATGGGCTCTTCGATGAGGTACGCCTGGCGAGCGCCCGCTTGAATGGTAGCCTCGAACACCGCACGCTTTTCGACCGAGGTTGCACCGCACGGGATGCACACGACGATGCGAGGCTTGGGCTGCCAGGGATAACGACGGGGTGCTGCTTTGTTGATGAACGCCGAGATCATAGCTTCTGTGATGTCGTAATCGGAAACCACGCCATCGTGAAGGGGATGTTCTGCTGAAAACGTATCGGGCGTATGGTTGATCATGTTCTTCGCTTCATGACCGACCGCCAAAACGCGATGCGTGCTTCGCTCGATCGCAACAACGGAAGGTTCATTGATGACGACGCCTTGACCACTGATGCCCACCAAGGTGTTAGCGGTGCCGAGGTCGATCGCCATGTCGTACGCACTCGACGACGAAGCGTTCTGAATAAAATCAAAAAAGGACATGCAAGTTCCTCACGGTCATTTTCGTGCAGTTAACGATTCTAACATAGGCACCGCATTCATAAAAGAAATCCACACCATGAACGGAGGCTAGTGGACGCTACAGGAAAGACAAGGATCGTAAGCACGAACGAGCTTAGCGATCTCGGAGCGGATGTAGTCCTCTCCTAATCCTGACTCGATCAGAACTTCGACGAGGTGACGCGTATCCGCCTCGAGCGACGCAAGGTTCTGCGATGTTGGCGTGATGATGGATGCATGTAGCACGCGGCCCTCATCGTCGAACTCAAGTTTATGGAAGACCACACCTCGTGGAGCCTCGGTCATGCCGATACCGATACCTGCCTTCGGTGTGAACGCAACCGGCTTGGAGTCCCCCTCACCCTGCGCGAGCTTGCGACAGATGCCCGAACAGCGAATGAGCGCATCGAGGATCTCGATCGCTTGCGCGAGGTTGTTCTTCATCGGGTTCTTCTCTTCAGGACGCAACCCCGCCTTCGCCGAAGCCACCTTCGCTTCTTGCGAAAGATGATCCCACGAAGCGTTCAGGCGCGAGAGCGCCGAGGTGAAGACGGGCTTTCCGGTCTTTCTCACGCGTGTGAAGAGCGCCCCTGAATGCGAGACCCCATACTCTTCCAGATAGTCTTCGAAATCGCGTGCTTCGAAGATGACGTCCTCATCCAACAGCTCGAGCTTGTTGGATGATTGAACGGGATAGTAGTCTTCCTCGACCATAGCGAGAAGATCCGATGCTGTATGGATATCGGTGATGCGAAACGACGAGAACAGATCGACCGTACGCTGAGCGAACGGGATCATAGCCTCCATGCGATCAGCAAGCACGCGATATTCTTTGGGTGAGATCTCGTGCGTAAAGCCACCCACCACCGCCGTGATGGGATGGATCGAACGTCCGCCCACCTGCGTGCAAAGATCATTGCCGAGTCGCTTGAGCTCGAGGGCTTGCGCGAACAGTTCAGGATCGCTTTGTGCAAGCGGGAACACGCTTGGTTCTCCGATGAAGTCAGGCACGACGAAGACGAAGAGATGCGATGCGTGATTCTGTAAGTAAGAGCCATACACCAATAACTCACGGATGAGCTTCGTACGGAGGCTTACCCCGACATCGAAAGCATCCTCCACTGCTTTGAGGTCGGTCACGCAATGACTGGGCGAGCAGATACCACAGATACGCGACGCAATATAGGAGCAATCCTTATAGCTCTGGCCGCGCACCATGCTCTCGAACAGGCGTGCCGGCTCGACGATGTTCATCTCGACCGTCTTGACCGCATCGTCCTGGATGACGATATGAACGTTACCGTGGCCCTCGATGCGAGCAACATGGTCGATGTTGAGCTGTGATCTAGTCATGCGATCCCTCGCTTTTCGCAGAAAGCATTTCGTTGGTTTGATTGAAGATGGCGAGCTTGCGTTCGAATTCCTCGGTTGAAAGGCCGAAGTGCTGGAGCGATTGGCGGGCAGAAGCGAGATTGGCCTTAGGCGACAAACCACGACAGCCCATGCACGGACGCCCGAGCGAAGGGCAGCGCGCCATGCATCCCCCTCTAGTCACTAAACCAAGGCAGATCTCACCTCGCGGATAGAAGCACGGGTTTTCTTGGCGCTTGCATTCGGCACACAGAGTGGTCGATCGACGAGCGCGATTGGAGCCGAGCAACGCAGCGCTTAAGATCTGCGCGAACTCATAGAAGTCGATCGGGCAGCTAGGCACTTCGAAATCGACATCGATGATATCTTTCACCGCACATGGCGCGATGACATCGCCACACGCTTCAGGCAAGGTATCGTAAACCTCATCGATGCGACGTTCGAGATCGTCTGATGCAAGACCAGGGATGCCTGCCGTATTCGCGCATGCACCGATCGTGATGATGGTGTCGGCCTTTTCGCGCAAGGCTTTCACTTGCTCAAGCGCTTCGGTTGTTGTGACCGCACCTTCGATGATCGCGACCGAGAAATCTTCTGGCATCGGCTCTGAAGACGCGAGCTGCCAGTACTTCAGATCGAAACGACCGAGCACATCGGTAAGGTACTGCTCCTGGTTGGTGATCTGCAACTGACAGCCAAAACAGCTTGCCAAGCCCACTACAACGACAGAAGGAAGCGACTGCTCGACGCAGGAAGAACATTGAGATGGTTTCATCATGCTACATCGACCCCTGAATGTTCTTTGCTTCCCAGTAATTGAACACCGGCCCATCGAAGCACACGTACTGGTGCCCGATCTGACAATGCCCGCAGCGGCCCATGCCGCACTTCATATGACGTTCGAAGGACATGAAGATGCGATCGTAGCTAATGCCCTTCTTCGCCATCTCTTCGACGACGAAGCGATACATGACCGGCGGCCCGCAAATTGCGCCGAACGTATTATCCGGATCGACCTCGAGATCCTTGAATGCTTCCGTGACCATACCCACGTTGCCGCTCCAATCGGGATGAGGCTTGTCGATAGTGAGATAGAAGTCGAAATCAGGACGATGATCCCACATCTCGAATTGCTTGCGGAACATGATCTCTTCGGGAGCACGCGACCCATAGACGATCGTGACCTTGCCGAATTCAGAGCGCTCGTCATGGATGTTATTGATAAGCGAGCGCAATGGCGCGATACCAAGACCGCCCGCTACCAGCAAGATATCGTGACCTTTCATATCTTCGAACGGGAATGGATGACCATATGGTCCGCGAAGACCGACGATATCGCCGCACTGCATGTTGTGGAGTGCGGTGGTCACTTCGCCCGCACGACGGACGCAGATCTCGATGAAGCCACTCTTCGAAGGGGAACTAGAAATGGAGATGGGCACTTCGCCCACACCAAAAACGCTGACGCAGACGAATTGGCCAGGGTGATGATGGAAAGCATCGCGAATACGGTCGTCGATCAGACGCATCTCAAAGAGCGTTTCCTTCTCCGTGAGTGGCGTGATGGACGTGATGCGCGCAGACCAGGGACGATAAGGGTTCGCCGCCATCATCTCAGCGCCATCGAGTGCTGCAGTGTAGTGGTAGCGCCCCTTCACCTCGAGCGTGGTGGGAGCA
>CABRGJ010000119.1 GCA_902470405.1 uncultured Eggerthella sp. | reverse complement strand
TTCGGTCTTGATGGTCTCAACATCGCTCGTCGGGTCAACTTTGCCCGAAACGTGGGTGACATCGGGGTCAGAGAAGAAACGTACGACTTCGCAAATCGCGTCGGTCTCGCGAATATTATGCAAGAACTGATTGCCCAGGCCTTCGCCTTGCGAGGCGCCTTCGACAAGACCAGCGATGTCGACGAATTCCACTGTGGCAGGCACGATGCGATCGGGGTTGTCGATCTCAGCCAGACGATCCATGCGCGCATCAGGCACGGGAACGATACCGACGTTCGGTTCGATGGTCGCGAATGGGTAGTTCGCCGCAAGGCCTCCCTTGTTGGTAAGTGCGGTGAACAGTGTTGACTTGCCGACGTTGGGAAGTCCGACGATGCCGATGGAAAGCGCCACGAGATTGCTCCTTTGGTTAAACGCGCTTATGCGCTTCTTCGTTGCTTCTTGTTATAAAGTGTCTGCTAATCATAGCACGCACTCACTTTTCCTTCTTTTTCTCCATTTCTTGTCTATTGACCACCTGCGAACGAAGCGAAGCAGCGTATACTTCAAAGGTAAAGACAACTCTTGTTTGTGCGGAGGTTTGGCGTGGGCGGCTTTTTCGGTGCAGTATCTCACAGAGACGTTACCTTGGATGTGTTCTTCGGCGTGGATTACCACTCTCATTTGGGAACGAAGCGCGCAGGTATGATCATCTTCAGTAAGGAGAAGGGCTTCCAGCGCCAGATCCACAATATCGAGAATACCCCGTTCAGAACGAAATTCGAAAAAGATCTCAACGATTTCGAAGGTACGAGCGGCATCGGTTGTATCAGCGACAGCGATCCTCAACCCCTACTCGTCCGCTCTCATCTAGGAGTCTTCGCGCTTACCACCATTGGCATGATCAATAACGCCGATGCACTCGTGAATGAGTATTTCGCCGATCATGGCAATCAGTTCATGGCAATGAGCTCGGGTAAAGTGAACGATACTGAGCTTGTTGCAGCGCTCATCAACCAAAAGGACGATTTTGTCTCTGGTATTAGAAACGTGCAGGACAAGATCGAAGGTTCGATGACCCTGCTCGTCATGACCGAAGACGGCAACATCCTCGCTGCGCGCGACAAGTTTGGTCGCTTGCCGGTTCTTGTCGGTAAGAATCACGAGGGATATTGCGCGTCCTTTGAATCGTTCGCCTACCAGAAGATCGAATACGAAACGGTCTATGAACTGGGCCCCGGCGAGATCGTGAACATCACGGCGGATGGCTACGAGACGCTGGCTGAGCCTGGCGATGAAATGAAGATCTGCTCGTTTTTGTGGACCTATTATGGCTATCCCACCTCAACTTACGAGGGTGTGAATGTTGAGGTCATGCGCTATCGCAATGGCGAGATCATGGCACGCGACGAGGCCGAGCAGGTTGGTCTTCCCAGTCTCGATTACGTGGCAGGCATCCCCGACTCGGGCACCCCGCACGCCATTGGTTACTCGACTGAATCGAAGGTTCCGTTCGGCCGCCCGTTCATCAAGTACACGCCCACCTGGCAGCGCTCGTTCATGCCCGCAAACCAAGACATCCGCAACAAGGTTGCAAAGCTGAAGCAGATCTCGGTCCCCGATCTCATCAAGGACAAGGAGCTGCTTTTCGTTGACGATTCCATCGTACGCGGCACGCAGCTGCGCGAGACCGTGGAATTCCTCTACAACAATGGCGCGAAGGCAGTACATATGCGCTCCGCGTGCCCGCCGATCATGTTTGGCTGCAAGTATCTGAATTTCTCGAGCAGCAAATCCGAGATGGAGCTGATCGCTCGTCGCGTTATCCAACAGCTAGAGGGCGACGAGGGCCAACAGCATCTCGAAGAATACGCCGATGCTACGACCGAGCGTGGCAAGTGCATGCTGAAAGCGATCTGTGACGATATGGGCTTCGACTCGCTGCGCTATCAGTCGCTTGAAGGTATGATCGAAGCGATCGGTATCGATCCTTCGAAGGTGTGCACCTACTGCTGGAACGGCAAGGAATAGCGCGCGTCGCGGAGGGGTGCTCGATGCGATAGAGCGCGGCCCGCTCGAAGATCGCATACGGCAAGAAATGACGAAAGGACACTTGACCATGGAATATAGAGAGATCGGCAAGACGGGCTGTAAAGTGAGTCCGCTTGGATTCGGCATGATGCGCCTTCCGCTGAAAGAGGGCGGGCAGGCTGGTAACGGCACCAGTATCGAGGACGTGGATGTCGAGAAGACTATCGAGATGGTGCACTACGCCATTGATCACGGTATCAACTACATCGACACCGCGTTCAACTACGTAGGCGGTAATTCCGAGAAGATCGTGGGCCAGGCACTTGAAGGCGGCTACCGCGACAAGGTCTATCTCGCCACTAAGTCGCCAACCTGGATGTACAAGACAGAGAGCGATTTTGATAGCTTGCTTGCCAAGCAGCTCGATCGCCTGAAGACCGATCACATCGATTTCTACATGCTTCACTCCCTGAATGGGGGTAGCTGGAAGCGTTGTCAGAAGGTGGGTGCGGTCGAGAGCATCATCAAGGCGAAGGAAGATGGTCGTGTGAACCATATCGGCTTCTCCTTCCATGATGATTTCGAGCTGTTCGAAGAAGTGCTCAATGCGGCGGATTGGGACTTCTGCCAGATCCAGTTAAACTACTATGACCAGGAATTCCAGGCTGGCTTGAAGGGCCTCAAGCTTGCAGCTGAACGCGGTATCGGCGTCATCGTCATGGAGCCGTTGCGCGGTGGCTTCTTGGTCGATCTTCCGCCAAAGGTTCAAGAAGTGCTCGAGAAGAGTACCGACAAATCGCCTGTTGAAATTGCCTTCGATTGGTTATGGAATATGCCTGAGGTGAGCACGGTGCTCTCTGGCATGTCCAGTATGGAGATGCTTAAGGAAGACATTGCGTTCGCGGAAAAAGCCAAGGCGGGCATGCTCTCTGCCGAAGAAGAGAACGTGATCGAACAGCTGCGCGAGAGCTTCAGTCAGTTTTCTGTTATTCCTTGCACGGGTTGCAACTACTGTGTTGAATACTGCCCAGAGAAGATCGTCATTCCGTACAACATCACGGCATATAACATGCGTTTCCTCTACGACAACATGGAGATGGCGCGTGAATACTACGAGGTCGAGGTGCCGAAATTCGGTCGCACGGCCGAAAATTGTACGAGCTGCGGATCCTGTGAAGAGATCTGTCCGCAGCACATCGCCATCAGCTCTTGGATGCCTAAGATCGATATGCTGTTGGGCGAATGATGCAGCCACTCGATTTAGTTGCGATCGAGCCGTTCGTTCCATCTGCGCTGCGAGCGTTTTTCGAAGAGCACCCACGAGTCGCACTTGCCTATTCAGGTGGGTGCGACTCGGTCTTTCTGCTCGCGTGCGCGCGAGCATGCGGGGTGGAGGTGCATCCGTTCACCATTGATACAGCGTTCCAGTATGACTTCGAAGCGGATGACGCGTGCTTGGCAGCTGCTCAATTGGGCAGCACGACCGAGACGATAGAGCTCGATATCTTTGAGCACCTCGAAGTCATCATGAATCCGCCCGATCGTTGCTACCACTGCAAGCGTGTTATCTTTCAGGCGCTCTTTGACGCTGCGAGAAAAATCGGTATCGATGTTGTTATTGATGGCACGAACGCGACCGACGATCCTGCACGCCGTCCTGGCTTTCGCGCGATCGAGGAATTCGGGGTTCGCTCGCCTCTGCGTGATGCAGGCTTGACCAAAGATCAGATTCGCGATCTCTCGCGCAAGATGGGATTGCTTACGGCGGATAAGCCCAACTATTCCTGTTTGGCTACACGTGTCGAAGTTGGTCAGCAGATAACCCCTGAACTGCTTGAATCCTTTGTGCAGGAAGACTGGCTCGACCGTGAGAATGGCGCGCATCGTGATACCCTGTAAACGCGTACCAAACGTGATCGTCTATGGCGCCTCACGAAGCGCCTTGCGCGCGCGATCTCGAAATGCGCCCATGAAAGCATCTAGAAGAAGGGGAGGCCATGACCGCTCAAGATATTCGCGTGATTCTTGAAGAGCTTGCGGCGGGACAGACTACTGTTGATCAGGCGATGCTTTTGCTGCGCAAGGAGCCCTTTTCCGATCTGGGATATGCAAAAGTGGATCACCACCGCGAACTGCGCCAAGGCGCGGCAGAAGTGGTCTATGGCGCGTCGAAGACCTATGAGCAGATAAAAGGCATCTGTCGGTCGCTGCTCGATCATGGGCAGACGTGCATCCTCATCACGCGCCTTTCTGCTGAGTCAGCTGCCAAGCTTAAAGTTGATTTCGCGGAT
>CABRGJ010000118.1 GCA_902470405.1 uncultured Eggerthella sp. | reverse complement strand
GCACCGCATAGACGATACCGGTGTGATTAATGCCGCCACTTCCCTGGAAGAAAACCTGATCGCCCACTTGCGGCCCACTGGTATACCATGACATCTGATTCTTAAAGAGCTGAGCGGAGACAGGCGTATAGTCATTGAAGGATCCGCCTAGAAGACCACGCGCATTTTCGATACCGAAAGCCTGTACGAAGCACCAATCCACGAAAGCGTCACACCAAGCATCAGCATAGTCCATGATGCCTGGATCGATCGCATGCATATCGCGTCCGTATTTCGTGTGATTTCCTGTGCCCGCATTCGCGGTCTTGTCATCAAGTTGCGCATCCGTGGCCTTTTCACGATAGCCAACCTCAGCAAGCGCGATCTCGATCACCTTCTGCTTGTCGAAGAACATGCCATTCGATAAGCCATCGGCGCTTCCTTGACTGAGCCAGCCCGTGAACATCGCGCCGCTCTTCATCATGAAATAATCGGCTTTTCCATCGTTGACCCATTCACCAGAAGCCATAAGACCAGCTTTGTCAGGATCCAGCCAATACCACTTCCCGCCTGACTTATGCCAGCCGGTCTTCAGCGCGCCCGATGCTGTTGCATAGTACCAGTCGTCACCAACCTGAGCCCACTTATTCGACACCATCGCACCTGAAGCACTCGAGACATACCAGGCGTCACCAACCTGATAATGACCGATCTTCATTGCTCCTTCTTTGAATGGGTCAAGATAATACCAAGCGCCTTTCAGCTTCTTCCATCCCGTTGCCATCGCGCCTGAAGCATTCAGGTAATACCAAGTGTTCTTATGAAGCTGCCAGCCCGTCTTCATGGCTCCCGAATCAGTGAGGTAATACCACGTCTCCCTATCTTTCACCCAACATGCGCTCGCCATCGCACCGCATTGTTCAGACTCTAACCAATACCACTTTCCGCCAGACTTATGCCAGCCGGTCTTCAGAGCGCCAGAAACGCTTGCATAATACCAGATGCCATCGATCTCGATCCATGCACGAGCAGCCATCACCCCCGATGCATTCGATGCATACCACACACCTCCGACCTGATAGAGGCCAGTCTTCATGGCCGCAGTCTCAGGATCGAGGTAATACCATTTTCCTCCCGATCTGAGCCAACCGGTTTTCGCAACACCTGATGCATCGAAGTAATACCATCTGTCATCGATAAGCTGCCATCCCGCACCATACCCCTCAGGCACCTTCACCGAATCCGCGACATCGGGCATAACATCTTGCTGGGAGTCATTCGACGAGCAGGAAGGCGTTGAATTCGTCGCTGCAGTGATACTCTCGGTATTCGTCGCGCTATCAGATAAGGCAGGATCGACTTCTTGTTCGCCTTCGTTGCTCGTCTGCATGGCATCCTCGCCGCAGATCGCATCTTTAGCATTAATACCTGCAGTATCTCCGAAATCCCCTACTTGCCCCAGGCCATCTGTCGCCTCGGTTGTACTCAAAGAAGTGTCTGACTCGCTTAAAGTGAGCTCGTGAGCAGATGAGCTTGCCTCAGCGGCATATGCGGATACCTGTTGCGCATATGCGGGAGATGAAGCACCCCAAAAGACAAATGCGACAGCGCCTGCAACTACCATGGCGATCGCGATGCTTCTTAGCTTGCTCTTGTTGTTGTGGATTGGAGTTCTCGAAAGATCCAAGAAAGATCACGCCCTTCTTTAAAATGGAAGAAACGAGTGTTCAGCTGTGATTATACCGAGATTATACGGAATTGGTAAGTGCTCCGCATCGTTGGCCCTAGCTTGCACTCGAACATCAGAATGATCAAGACGATCATCGCTCGAACAGGCTAAGAGATAAGATTCGTGCTCTCCACCTTATGGACATACCATTGCATGAAACGCTCGAGTGGTTTGCGTAGTGCATACCCTAAAAGCGCTGCAGGAATCAGGAACAACGCCAGTTCTCCCATCGCGATCCAATAATCGTTCTGATAAACACCGAGCATCGCTGCACGCATCGCATCAACGACATGCGTCGCAGGAAGCCATGGGCTGACAGCCTGAACGAACCAAGGCAGGATCTGCAGCGGATACGAGCCACCGCAGCCTGTCACCTGAACGATCAGCATCAGAACCGCGATCGCCTTGCCGAGATTTGCAAAACTTACGACCAAAGCGTAGATGATGAACGTGAAGACAAGACCTGCAAACCAATATGAAAGAAGGAACAAAAGCGGATGCACGACTGATATCTGCAGGAAGAATAGACTACCCAATGCCATCAACGTCGTCTGAGCGAGTGAGAGTACCGCACAAACCCCAAACCGACCCGTGAACAACTGACGAGGCTTAGGATCCTTCAACTGATCTTGCTCGCGTTGAGAAACACGCGGTTTGACCACGACCATGATCAAAAGCGATCCGATGAAGATCGCAAGCGTCGTATAGAGCGGCGACATCGATGCTCCAAAGCTCTGTGACGGGAATATTGCTTCGCGCTCGATGCCAACGGGAGCAGAAAGCGCGCTTGCAAGCGTTTCAGGATCAGCAGACAGTATCTCTCGAAGCGTTTCAGAATCACCAGCCTGCGCAGCCTCACGCAGTTTCAAAGCCGTTGAATGAAGCTTATCGGCTGCATCTTGGAGCTGCTGCGCTGTGGCATTCGCCTGCGTGAACGCTTCCTCCATCTGCGAGCGAACAGAACCAGGCTCGTCGGTGGTCAAACTTGAAAGATCCGCATTCGCGATATTATTCAAGCTCGTATCGAACGCACTCACAGCGGCAGCCGTAGACTGCTCGAGCTGCTCGAGCATCGGTTTCACCTCTTGGTCGTATTGCTTCGACAGTCCTTCGAGCTCATTTTTCGCCTCTTCTGCCGCCGCCTCGATATTTGCTCGAT
This sequence comes from uncultured Eggerthella sp., assembly GCA_902470405.1. Lineage (GTDB taxonomy): Bacteria > Actinomycetota > Coriobacteriia > Coriobacteriales > Eggerthellaceae > Anaerotardibacter. Next base: position 1,437 of record CABRGJ010000118.1, on the reverse strand, counting down.
CGGCAGAAGCCTTTGTACGTGCTTCATCAAGCGACTGCGCACCCTCGTCAAGTTGCTGCTGGATATTCTGAGCAAGTACGACCGCAGCATCCAAGCGGCGCGCGAGCGCCTCGATTGCACCCTGCTGTTCGGCGGGAAGGTCTTGTTCGAGCGCGCGCAATGAGTCTGCCATCGATCGATACGCCGCGATCTGGGCATCAAGCGCATTCGCTTGATCACGCATGGTCTGCGCAAGCTGTTCGGTCGAACCATCCACCGCATCCGCTGCATTGCGCGCAGAAGCAGCGAGCTTCTCATAAGAAGCTGCACTTGCGTCTAGAGCGCTCTTGAACGATTCCGATGCAGATCCCAGTGCGGCCACAGCATCCGATGCTCCGTCAAGCGTACCCTTGCTCGCCTCCGACATATCCTTCAAAGAATCCTGCGTCGTAGCAATGAGCGCATAAGAGGCATCGAGAGAATGCTGCGTTGCGCCTGCGAAGGATCCGAAGAGCCCGAGCGCCTCTGAGGCACCATCAAGCTGGTCGCCTACAGCATCCATATGGCTTGCAAGAGCAACGATGCGTACATCAGCACCCGCTTGATCAAGATAGTTCGACATCATCTTCACGATCGAAAGCGACATTTCAGAGAGCGCCTTCGCAAAAGCCTCATTGACTTGATATGAAACAGAACTTGCCCCTTGGTCGGTCACCTTAGGAGCGATCACGTTCTTCTTCTCGTTGGAATAGTAGGTGATCTGTGCATGTTCGACATCGCTGTCATAGAAAGTGAGCATATCGCGACTGAAGCTCTTCGGTATCACCACAGCGGCATAATAACGTCCAGCGCGCGCTCCATCGACTGCTTCTTCTTCTGAAACGAATTCCCACTTGATCTGGTCATTTGCACGCAACTGCGAAACCACTTGCTCTCCGAGATTCACACGGAGCGGAACGAGGTCGCTCTGGTATCCTTCGTCAGTGTTCGCGACAGCCACCTTCACATTACCGGTATTATCGAACACATCCCAACAGGCGATGATGTTATAGAGCGCAAAGAGCGACGGCAGCAAGATGAGCCCCAATGTCACGATGACGTTCACTACATTGGTAAAAAGGCGACGAAGATCCATCTTGAATATATTCCAGATGTTGCTCATCGCTCACCTCCCGTGCGCGTATCATCTTTTTTCATACGTCGCATACGGGACTTCCGCGAACCCGGAAGCGCAACCCGATCGTGTGGATCGAGCAGATAATCCGCATCGGCGTTCTCTGATTCCACGCTGCGACGGCCCGCATTGAGATCTTCATAGATGCGTTGTAGATTTTCAGGCTCAAGCGAGTCGAGGCGCATTTGGCGACGCATGCTATAGCGCAAGTTCTCGACAATGATCAAGAAGCCCGCGACCACACCGAACCAGATCAGCCACGCAGTGAGCAGTACCACCTTTGC
>CABRGJ010000117.1 GCA_902470405.1 uncultured Eggerthella sp. | reverse complement strand
ATGGTGTGCTGTTCATCGATGAGCTTTCAGAGATGCGCAATGATGTGTTGCAACAGCTCAGGCAGCCCCTCGAAGAAGGAATCGTACATCTGACACGAGCAGAAGGGTCCTTTGTCTTTCCGGCGCGGTTCACGTTCATCGCAGCTACTAATCTCTGCCCGTGTGGGTATTACGGCGATCCTGAGCATGAGTGTTCCTGTAGTCAAAACCAGATTCAACGCTATCAGGCTAAGATCGGGGGTCCATTGCTCGATCGTATCGATATTCGCATCGATGTTGAGCGCACCGAGCTATCCAAGCTTGAGCAGGTGCATTTAGGGAAGAGTTCTGCATGTTTAAGAGAGGAGATTCTTGCTGCTCGAGCATTCCGCCGTGAACGCTCCCTTGAACAGGACAGTATGAGCAAGAGGGCCGGCATGTATTCCTCACGTGCGGGGAAGCAAGAAAATAGGCGCAAAACTCTGCTTGAATTATTTGATGCTTGTTCACTCAGAGGCAAACGCATTTCTTGAGCTCTCTTCGCAGACGAGCGGGTTGAGTACGCGTTCGATCATCAAGATGCTCTCTTTGTCTCGCACGATAGCCGATCTTGCTCAGTCGCCCTCGGTGGAGGAGGAGCACATCGCAGAAGCTTATGCGCTGCGTTTTCAAACAAGTGATGACCGTTGACCAGGAAAGGATATCTATGAGAAACCTCCGTCCAACTAAACCCCTCGAAGGGAATCGCTTTGTTCTTTCGTATGGGGAAGAAGGATACCCCGAAGCACTGATGAGCACACCAGATCCGCCACGTAAGCTCTATGGTGTGGGCGATCCACGGGTGCTCGATGCGGGTCTTGCGATCGTCGGCGCACGAAAAGCTACACCATATGGACGCAGTGTTGCAAAGAAGTTTGCGAAAGCTGCTGCCGAGCACGGCGTCACCATCATCTCGGGCGGTGCGCTTGGATGCGATACTGCTGCTCATGTTGGCTGTTTGGAAGGAGGAGGCGCTACAGTGGTAGTGCTGGGTGGTGGTTGCGATCAGCTCTACCCCGAAACGAACCGTGATCTGTTCCAAGAGATCATCAACAAAGGTGGCGCTGTCATTTCCGAACAGCAGTGGCAATTCCCACCCATGCCCTATACCTTTCGCGCGCGTAATCGCATCATCGCAGGGCTTAGTCGAGCAACGCTCATTGTGGAAGCAGGATTGCCTTCAGGAACTTTCTCGACGGCAGATGATGCGCTTTCTGCGAACCGTGATGTACTGGTGGTGCCTGGTGCGATCACGTCTCCTCACTCGCGTGGCGCAAATCGTCTGCTCTATCAGGGTGCCACGCCGATCGTCGACGATGAGACCTTCGAAGACGTGATCGTTGATCTGTTCGGATGCATGAAGGTGCAGGATATGCGTAAAGCTGAAGTGGAAAATACCTCTTTGCTTTATCAAGCACTTCAAGCAGAAACACTCTCGATCGATGCGCTCATGCAACGTGATGGTATTGGTGCGCCCGATGGTAGCAAGCGTCTTGCTTGGCTGATGGTGGAGCTCGCAAAGCTCGAACATGAGGGTTTCATAGAGAGATTCCCGAACGGAAGTTATGGCGCAACGGTGATGTAGTACCCTGTCATCATGGAAAAACGAGTGGATATAATCGGCGGAGGTCTTGCGGGAAGCGAGGCTGCATTGCAGCTGGCAGCTGCTGGATTCTCGGTTCGTCTTATCGAGATGCGCCCGTTCCGCACGACCGGTGCGCATAAGACCGATCTTTGCGGCGAGCTTGTTTGCTCCAATTCTTTGAAATCGACCAAGCTTACAAGTGCTGCGGGTATGCTGAAAGAGGAGCTCGCTGCTCTTGGATCGCAGTTGCTCCTGTTCGCCCATGAGACCAGGGTTCCTGCTGGTGGTGCGCTCGCGGTCGACCGCAATCAGTTTGCGGATCGTGTCACTGAGGCGCTGAGAGCAGCGGGCGTTGTGCAAATCGCTGCCGAAGTGGTCGCCGTCGAAGAAGATGGGTCGCTCATGCTCGAAGACGAGGTTCATGAAGAGCCATATCGCTTGCATGATCTAGCACCGTTTTGCATCATCGCTACAGGCCCTCTTACCTCTGATGCTCTCGCTGCATCACTGCTTGAGCTGACAGGGCAGGATCATCTTGCTTTCTATGATGCAGCCGCACCCATCGTGTTCGCTGATTCGCTTGATACGAACGTGGTCTTCACTCAGAGTCGCTATGAAGATGGAACAGGCGACTATCTGAATGCACCGTTCAACAAGGAAGAGTACGAGGCCTTCATCGAAGCGCTGATCGATGCCCAATGCGTTATCAAGAAGGATTTCGAGACGAAGGATCTTTTCCAAGCGTGTCAGCCGATCGAGGAGATCGCGCGAAAGGGCTTCGATGCGCCACGTTTCGGTCCACTCAAGCCGGTTGGTCTGACCGATCCACGCACCGACCGTCGACCATGGGCGGTCGTGCAGTTACGTGCAGAGGGCATCGATAGGCAGTGCTATAACCTCGTTGGTTTTCAGACGAATCTTACGTTTCCAGAACAACAACGCGTGTTTCGGATGATCCCTGGCTTGGAGCAAGCTGAGTTTGCTCGCTATGGGGTCATGCATCGCAACACCTTCATCAATGCGCCGGCATTGTTAGATCCTCGTTTGTGCTTGACATCCGACAAGGCTCGTTCGTTGCCAATGCGAGTCTATATCGCTGGTCAGTTGGGAGGTACAGAAGGCTATGTCGAGGCGATCGCGTCGGGGCTGCTTGCAAGTCTGAGCGTACGTGCCGTAGCAGCTGGGGTCGAGATCGATCCGCTGCCGCGCGAGACAGCTCTTGGAGCACTCATTGCTTATGCGACCGACCCTGAAACAGAAGACTATCAGCCCATGCATGTGAATTTTGGCATCTTGCCGCCCTTTGAACAGCGCATTCGCAACAAGCAAGAACGCTACGAGCGCTATGCCCAGCGTGGTGCTGAAGCGATGAATGGCTATCTGGCAACCCTTGTTGAGAGTGGTCTTGCTCCGCTCTTCGATCTGGGTGGGCGATCAACATGAAGCAGGATGATAGAGCGGCAGAAAACGAAGGATCGCTCGATCGTGCGAGCCTTCAGCTGATCGACGAATACCTCGATTATCTGCACATGATGCAGCACTCGAGCCAGACGATCAAAGCCTACGATAGCGATCTTCGATTCTTCTTGAGGTGGTGTAGGGAACACCATATAGCTTTCGATTCGCCAACGCATCAGCAGATCCGTCGCTATCTCGGCTCGCTCGACATGCGAGGCCTTTCGCGCAAGACATCCAATCGTCACCTTAGCTCCCTTAAGGGTTTTTATCAATGGCTCATGATCGCGCATGATGGCGCCTCGAATCCTGCTGCGGTGTTGCAAGGCGCAAAGCAACCAAAAACGCTTCCGAAAACGATCACTCAACAGGATATGGATCGCTTGCTTGGGGTATATGCGAGCGATGAGGCGATGGAGCGCGACCCAGTCATCGCATTGCGTGATCAGGCAGTACTCGAACTTCTTTATGCCTGCGGCCTTCGTGTTTCCGAAGTGGCAGGGCTCACTCGTACGCGCCTTTCGCTCGACAACGGAACCATCTCGGTCGTTGGCAAAGGCAACAAGGAGCGTTTGGTTCCTATCTACGCGAAAGCGATAGACGCGCTTCGACGCTACTTGCGTGAATCGCGTCCCAAGCTTGCCGCTCATGCGAAGCAACCGAGTGACGCATGCTTCCTCTCGACGCGTGGTAACCCGCTTTCTACAAGCGCAATTCGTTCGATCTTCAAGGAGGCTCTTACAATCGCAGGTCTCGATCCTACCCTCTCGCCTCACGCGATGCGCCATTCGTTTGCGAGCGATCTTCTTGTAGGGGGAGCCGATCTGCGCAGTGTGCAAGAGCTGCTCGGTCATTCAAGTCTTTCGACTACGCAGATCTATACGCATCTTTCACCCGATCATCTGAAGAAAGTGCAGTTGCAGGCGCATCCACGCGCTGGTGGTACGCGCACCTCTTAGTTATTCGAACAAAACATGGGGGAAACGTGAACGCTAACGCGAGGAAATTGCCCCGCGTTAGAATGCGCGTTATCATGGTGAGCCGAACATCGGTTCGATGCATCAATCGGTATAAGAAAGTAGTGTGTAGCTATGGCGCAACAGTCCATTGTCATCAAAGGTGCACGTGAACATAACCTTAAAGATATCGACCTTACCATTCCGCGCGATGAACTCGTGGTCATCACTGGCCTGTCAGGTTCAGGCAAGAGTTCGCTTGCGTTCGATACTATCTATGCTGAAGGCCAACGCCGCTATGTAGAGAGCCTCTCGAGCTATGCGCGTATGTTCCTGGG
>CABRGJ010000116.1 GCA_902470405.1 uncultured Eggerthella sp. | reverse complement strand
AAGGTCGAGGCGCTGAAAGGGCGCTTCCTCAAGCGTGATATTCCTTTCATGAGCGTACGGAAGATCCTTCTGTCGGTTTCCGCGGTGCTCATTGTGCTTTCGGTCGCGCTCGTGGGTATTCGTGGCATCAACTTTGGTATCGAGTTCGTGGGCGGCACCTCGATCAACTTCCACGGCACAGAGGATGTATCGCTCGATCAGATGCGTGACGCGTTCGCTGAAGCAGGAGAACCTGAGGCGGTCATTCAGACCACGGTCACCGATGGTGCGGACGGCTTCCTCATTCGTACTACTACCACATCTGCTGAACAGGCGGCTGAAACTGCGAACAAGGTTGCACAGCAGCTGAACATCTCGACGGAAAGCTATGAAGTCACGACGATCGGTCCCGACTGGGGTGTAGGGGTCATCCAATCGTCGCTCATTGCGTTCTTGGTCTCGCTGTTCCTCATCATCATCTATATCGCGATCCGTTTCGAATATAAGATGGGCTTGATGGCGGTCGTTGCGCTGCTGCATGACCTGATCATCGTTATCGGCGCGTATGCACTCTTCGGACGAGAATTCACACCGAATGCGGTGGCTGCGCTTCTCACTATCTTGGGTTATTCACTCTACGACACGGTCGTCGTGTTCCACCGCATCGTGGATAACATGAAGGAATCGCGCGTTCGTTGTACCTTCATGACCATGGCGAATCATTCTATCAATCAGGTGCTCATCCGTACCATCAATACGACGCTCACCTCGCTCGTTCCGGTTCTTGCCATGCTCATCTTCGGCGGCGAGACACTGAAGGACTTCGCGTTCGCGATGGTGGTCGGTCTGATCGCAGGCTCGTACTCATCCATTGCGGTCGCAACGCCGCTCTATGCGATCTGGAAGTCGCGTGAGCCTAAGAACAAGAAGCTCATCAAGCGCTTCGGTGAGGCTATCGGTGAATTTACCTATACGACCGGCGTGAACATCGCCCAGGTGCCTGCTACAGCTGCTGCAGGCGTGGGTGATGGTATTGCGGTTGCTGAGGCGTCCGAGCAGGAGGCAAAAAAAGCACCTTCGAAGAAGCAGTCAAAGCCACAAGAGCAGAAACCTATTCGTTATAAGAGAAAGAAAAAAGAATGAGAGAAGCAAGCGATCCTCGATTTGCGCCACCCGTTGAGGAGGGCGCGATCTATACTTTCCAAGATGAAGCAGGCGAGCTCACCGATCTTGAGTTCTTGGGACTGATCCTTCATAACGATCGTCGCTATGGATTCTTCTTTCCGGTAGGCGATGAGGGTGTTTTGACTGAATCGGGCGAGGTTGTGGTCTTAGAGGTTACAGCACTCGACGACGAGGGTCAGCCTGAGTCGTTCGAGCTCGTGCTCGATGAAGCCATCGCTGCTGAGGTGTACGACATCTTCAAACGCGCTACTGCAGGCATGTATGATTTCTCATAAGCGCTTGAGTGAAAAGATGCATCTTATCGAAAGCCCTCTTAGGAGGGCTTTCCTTTTTGGGGTTATTCACTTCCGTTCACTTATTTCCGTCTCTTCGTAACAAATTGGAAGCAATTCCTGTTCTACAATGCTAGAGCGCTTTAGTTAAGAAAAGTGCTTGCATGCGCACCAAGACGGTGTCTGTGTGCACAAATCCGCTCGTCCGTTCAGATCAATGTGAAGAACGACGAGGTTGTTAGCGAGTCAAGAAAAGGAAGCACATGGAAGATTTCTTCTATCAATTCTTTATCGGCCCCTTTGCTCAGCTTGGTGCAGGTTTTGTGAACGCGGGTACGGGCGATAGCTCATGGATCGAGGACATCGTCGCGACGGTCGATGGTTTCGTGTGGGGTCCGATCATGATCCTGCTGCTCTTAGGTACGCATGTGTTCATGACGTGTCGTACTGGTTTTATCCAGCGCAAGATCCCGAAAGCTATCAAGCTTTCGGTCACGAAGGATAGCGGTGCGGGTGATGTGAGCCCCTTCGCTGCGCTCACTACCTCGCTTGCGGCGACCATCGGTACCGGTAATATCATCGGTGTTGGTACAGCGCTCATTGCTGGTGGTCCAGGTGCGATCTTTTGGATGTGGATCACGGGTGTGTTCGGTATTGCTACAAAATATTCCGAGACGCTCATTGCGGTGAAGTATCGTGTGAAGGACCATAACGGCAACATGCTGGGCGGCGCTATGTACGCGTTGCAGCGCGGTTTCAAGCGCAAGAAACTCGGTAAGGTGCTAGGCATCCTGTTCGCTGTTTTTGCTGCTATCGCTTCTTTTGGTATCGGTGCTGCAGTCCAGGCGAACTCGCTCTCGGGTGCGATCGTTTCTGTGTCGGGAGATGCGGGTATCGCGCAGGCGAACATCGATGTGTTCGGTTTGTTCATGACCTCGCCCTTGCAGATTATCGTGGGCGTGATCCTGGTCGCCCTGATCGCGGTCGTTATCGTGGGCGGCATCAAGGTCATCTCGCGTGTATGCGAAAAGCTCATTCCTGCTATGACCATCTTCTATATTCTTGCATGCCTTACGCTCATCATTATCAACGGTCAGTATTTCATCGACGCGATCGGCCTCATTGTCGTTTGTGCGTTCACTCCGCAGGCTGCATTCGGTGGTGCGGTCGGCACATCGGTCATGATCGCGTTGCAGCTCGGCTGTGCGCGCGGTCTCTTCTCGAACGAATCTGGCCTGGGTTCTTCGCCACTGGTCGCATCTTCTGCGATCACGCGTAACCCTGCTCGTCAGGCGCTCGTTTCCATGACGGGTACCTTCTGGGATACCGTCATCGTGTGTGCGCTCACAGGTATTGCGCTGGTTTCTTCCATCCTTGCAAGCCCTGAGATCGCAGCGGCATTCAACGATGGCAGCTTCCTGGGCGCGACCGCAACGCTCGTAACATCATGTTTTGCCCAGATTCCCGTTGTTGGTCCTCTGGTGCTGTGCATCGGTCTTGTGCTCTTTGCGTATTCGACCATGGTCGGTTGGTCATACTATGGCAATCGCTGCATCACGTATTTGTTCGGTAAGCATGCGATCCGTCCGTACCAGATCGTTTTCTTGATTATCTGCTTCTTGGGCGCGATCGGTTTACAGGGTTTTGTATGGGATATCTCCGATATCACCAATGCGCTTATGGCTATTCCAAACCTTATCGCAGTGCTCGGTCTTTCGGCGCTGATCGCGCGCGAGACGAAACATTACGTGTGGGGTAACCGACTTGAAGAAGAGGACACTACACCGATCCCTATCGAGGAATCAAAGTAACTGTTTGAACTCGCATGTAGGATTTTGCTCAATAGCCCAGATTTCTGAATGAGGCTCGGTGTTCAGAGTGGGTTTTGATGATGAGGCAGGAAACAGAAGTTTCTTGCCTCATTTCTTTGAGCTTGATACATTCATTCTTTTATCTGTCAACTTACTTATTGACCATACTGACTCTGCTGACGCTCTCGCTTTTGTTTCAGTTCATGCTCCTGCCAAAAAGGTTAGAGATCGTAGGTCTCCATATAGCGTTCGATCCCTTTTATGCAGGCGACCAGTGTCTCATTGACCGGCGTCTTGATCTCATGTCGTTTACCATAGGCCACTACTGCGCCGTTGATCACATCGATTTCAGTACGGCGATGCTTCTCAAGACTTTGCAAGATAGATGGTTTGAAATCGTAGGGGAGATTCTCACGGGCAAGTTCGAGCACTTCGTTTGGATCATGGCGCGTGAGGATGATGCCCTCAGCACGTGCGACGCTCATACCTTCTGCTACTGCAGCAGCTGCGGTTGCGAGGAGTTCTGGATGCTGATAGAGATCACCGTAGGGGAGCTTGGTGATGCCGCATACGGCGCCGGTCGCCATATTGATGAGCAGTTTATCCCAGATGATATTCTTCATATGCGGAGAGGTGATGCACTCCATGCCAGCGTTGTTGAACATCTGTGCGATGGTTTCAACGCGTGGTGAAACAGGACCGCTGTATTCACCGATGAAGGTCTTTTTGCCCTCGGTAGTCGATTGAACGCGGCCAGGCGCGAGCATCATGCCGCCGATATAGGTCTTGCCAGCAATGACGCGTTCAGGGCCGAGCAATTCACAGAGCAGATCCTCGTTCCCGAGTCCATTCTGCAGCGAGAGCACGATGGTGTTTTCACCGATCACACCGCGGTTCGCCTCGATGCAGTCACGCGTGTCGAATGACTTACACAATACGAGCACCAGATCTGCAGGTGCGAGCCCATGAGCGGTCTCTTGCGCAGTAACGCTTGCGGTCTGCTCACCTTGCGGTGTGACGAGTGTGAGCCCATTTTGTTTGATGGCCTCGATATGCGCTGCGCGACCGATCAGCGAGACTTCATTACCTGCGAGTGCAAGTGTTCCGCCGATAGCGCTGCCGAGCGATCCTGCACCAAGAACTACG
>CABRGJ010000115.1 GCA_902470405.1 uncultured Eggerthella sp. | reverse complement strand
CGTGCCGTTTGCAACGTAAAGTAGAAAGGTAATCTTCCACTCTAAAGAAACGAGAGGCATGAGAATAGCAGTAGCCAGTGAAGGTCTGGACGTGAGCACGCATTTCAGCTCGTGTACCAACTTCAATTTCTACAAAGTAGAGAATGGTGAACTGGTCGACTCGCGCAATTTGCCCAGTCAGGAGCATCTATGCGGGTCGCAGGCTAATTTCTTACGCCAGATTGAAGTGCGCGTGCTCGTGTGCGGCGCTATCTCTGAACGCGATATCGAGATCATGAACAAGGCAGGCATCACCGTAGTGACTGGCGCTTCCGGCAATGCCTTGCAAGCTGCCGATGCATATCTGCACGACTGCCTTCCCGATGTAACCGTCTGCGCAGTCTAGCACTCATCGCGCCACCTAGATCTCTATTCCTACCTTTATAGCCATCTATCAAAATGAAGGCTGCAAACCTCGCAAGCTCAAAGCTCGCAAGATTCACAGCCTTTCATGCATCCGGGTCGGGGATGCCTATCTCACCAAGGGAGTCTTACGGTACCGTGATCTCGCGGCCCTGGAAGATGTAGCCCATAGCGCCATCATGCTTCTCGCATTCACGAGCGATGGTGATGCGCTGAACGGTCGGTGCGCCTTCCTCGAGCCACATTGCACGGCAATCGCGGTACAAGCGCTCGGTCGGGCCATAAGGAGAATCCTCGAAGTAGCCGTCTCCACCAAAGATTTCGAGCATCTCGTCAGAGACCAAGCGAACGGTATCGATCGAGAAGAGCTTGCAGATAGCCGCCTTCTCGTCGATGAACTCGTTATAAGGATCAAAGTCGAAGGTGCTTGCAAAATCGTAGATGGTGCAACGCAGCGCATGGATCATCATCTGCATGTTGGCAATCTTCATCTTGATCGCCTGGCGCTTGATGATGGGCTTGCCGAAGGTAACGCGGTCATGAGCGCGCTTGAGCGAGATCTCGAGCATGCGCTGAGCCATGCCAAGGTTCGAGCAAGCGATATGCACACGAGAGACAGAGAGCGAATGGATCGCCACTTCCATACCCTGGCCTACTTCACCAAGCAGATACTCTGGATCGAGCTCAAGGTTGGTGAACTTAAGGCCCGCATGACCTGCACCACGACAACCCATCATATGAGGCATCGGTACAAGCTCAAAACCGGGAGCATCAACAGGAACAAAGAACGCTGACAGTCGGGGGTCCTTGTCGTCATCTGGATTGGTGACCGCGATGACGTAGGTGTAGTCGGAGCAGTCGGTGTGAGAGATGAGCCATTTCTCACCGTTCAAGATCCATTTACCCTTATCTTCATCCCATACAGCAGTGGTGTGAAGGTCGGCGCCCGTACCACCAGTCTGTTCGGTGATCGCAAAGTTACAGTAGATGGTCTTGTCTTGGAACTTATCCATGAGCTTCTCTTTGAGCTCAGGTTTGCCATAGTCCTCAAGGATACGCCAGTTCATGTCAGCTGCGTGATGGAGATGCATGCGCATGCCACCAGGGCCGCGAGAGAACTCCTCTTGAACACGCAAGATCTCAAGCTCGTTTAGGTTCCATCCGCCATATTCAGCAGGAAGATAGAAACGATAGAGGTCGTTCTCCTTCGCAAGTTCATAGAACTCATCCGGGAACTTGTTCGTCACTTCGATCTCTTTCTGCATCTCCTCGAAAGGTCCCTCCACGAGGTCGCGGATCTGCGTCAGATACGCATCGAATTGCTCGTCGGTGATAGTTGCATTCGGATTCATTGATACCCCCATATCATTAGATGAACTGCCCTCATTGTGAACTCGTTCACAAGCGAATACAAATCAGAAAACCATTGCATATCAATGATTGATCTATAGGCTATAGCTATAGATTTGCTTCGAGCATGAATGATTTCCGAAGGATATTCGACATTTGAATCGTACTGTAAAGATTTGATCTATCGGTTTTTTGAAACGTTTCGGTTACTCTCGAGCGACCCCACCAAGCCCAAAAGCATCAACCGATACCATTGAAAGAGCAACATTGATTCGCGACGATCGAAGGAGGGGCCATGATCCACCGCACTCTGAGCTACCTTTCGGTCGTTTTCGCCATCTTCAAACGCGATCTTCTTCGCATCGTGGGTAACCCCGTCGCGCTCATCTTGATCATCGGAGCCTGTGCCCTTCCCTCGGCTTATGCTTGGTATTGCACGGCAACGAATTGGGATCCTTACCAGAATACGCAAGGCATTCGTATCGCAGTCTCCAATGAAGACCAAGGCGCAAACACACCTGAGACCGGTCAGCTCAATATCGGCGATGAGGTGGTGGACGAACTCAAGAACAACCACGAGCTCGGATGGGTCTTCTACGACACATCCGACGAAGCGCTACAAAGCGTCTATGCAGGCGAAAGCTATGCAGCCATCATTATCCCGAGCAATTTCAGTGCTGATTTTACGAGCATCCTCTCAGGGGATTTCCACGAACCGCAGATCGACTATTACCTGAACGAGAAGATATCGGCAGCCGCACCCGACTTCACCAATGAAGGAGCCGAGGTGATCCAAGACCAGATCGACGAGAGCTTCGTGAACACGGTTTCACAAACGGTCTTCAACATCACGCAGAAATACGGCAAGGATACCGAAGCGAAAGCAGATGATGCTGAAAACAACCTCGCACACGGCGTCGAACTCGCTACTGCAGCGATCGCCGATGCGAAGAATTCCCTTTCGAATACCAAACCAGCTCTGGAAGGCATGATCGATGCAGCGAACAAGGCTGATGGCACGCTCGCGGAGATGAAGTCGACGCTACCCACTATGAACAAGGCACTTGACCAGGCACGTTCTACCCTTGAAGAGGCGCGCACCAGCGCCATCGATTACAGCAACGCCCTGCAAAGCGCGCTCAACAAGAGTGCGGCCGATATCGGAAAAGCATCGTCAGAGGCTTCGACCTCATTGTCAAAGACATCAGTCCAACTCTCGCAGGTTCATGCCGAAACAACCGCCGCACTCGCGCGCGCTCGCGCTATCGTTGCCCAGAACGACACGCTCGCAAACTCGCTTGAATCGATGAGTGCATCGAATCCGGATCTTGCATCCATCATCGCCGACTTGCGAGCAGCGAACTCCCAGCTCAACACTACTATCAATGCGCTTCAAGGCGCCAACGATACCCTGGATGGATCGCTTCAGAGCATCGGGGGACTCATCAGCACCATGAACGACGAGGCGAACAAAGGCTCGAGCGACCTTGCGAAAACCTCGTCCAAGATCAGCAGCGAGGTCATACCTGCCATCACCTCGAGCCTTGACCATTATGCCGATGCGCTCGGAACGCTCTCAGGCCTCACCATCGCACTCGAAACCTGTGTCGACCAAGCGCGCAGCGCACTTCAAGGTCTTTCCTCATCGCTCTCCCAATCGCGTGATGCAGCCTCAGATGCAGAAACTTCCCTCTCAGCCATCCAAGATCGTCTCGAGAACACGCTGAACGACCTGAGGGGACTCGCCTCTTCTTCGACCGTCGGCAAGCTCAACGAATTCTTGAAGATCGACCCCGACCGGGCTGCTTCCTTTATCTCTGCGCCAGTAAAACTCGAGACCAACAACGTCTATCCCGTAAAGAACTACGGCAGCGGGGTCGTAGCCTTCTTCACTAGCGTTGCGCTCTGGGTGGCGGGCTTTGTCTTCATCGATCTGCTGAAAATGCGTGTACGAAAGGATGACCTACCGCCCTTCACACAACGCCAAGCCTACTTTGGACGGTGGCTGCTGTTCATGTTCCTTGGCATCTTCCCACCCATCATCTGCTGCACCGGCGACTTGATCATGGGCATTCAATGCTTGAACCCCGCTGCGTTCATCTTCGCGGGCCTTGTCTCAGGGCTTGTCTATGTCAATCTCATCTATGCGTTCGCGCAGGCTTTCCGCTATATCGGCAAAGGCCTTGCAGTGCTCTTCCTCATCATTCAGATCCCGGGCTCGTCAGGCCTCTACCCGATCGAGATGATGCCTGACTTCTATCAAGTCCTGCATCCCTTGCTCCCCTTCACCTACACCATCGATGCCTTCCGCGAATCCATAGGCGGTTTCTATGGCATGAACTATTGGATAGACTTGGCCATCCTCGTGTTTGTCTTTGTCCCGATCGGGCTCTTCGTTGGCCTGGTACTTGGAAAATGGGCCTCGAATCTCACGCTCTTGCTCGACCGCGAGATCGGCCGCACTGGGCTCTTCGATGGCGAGCAAGCCCCTCAAGAGATGAAGCTTCGCCTCTCAACGCTTCTAAGAGCGCTTCTGCACTCGCCCGAATATCGCGCAGATCTCACCGAGCGCGTCAAACGATTTGAGACGCGCTTACCAAAGCTACGCGCGATCGGGTGGTTTGCATTGGCAGCTCAGTTCCTCATTACCTTTGCCATCATGATCCTGCTCCAAGCCGA
>CABRGJ010000114.1 GCA_902470405.1 uncultured Eggerthella sp. | reverse complement strand
GCAGGCAAAGAGGCCGGTAAAGCTCAGACCCCAGCCATCGTCTATGTGCACGGGGGCGGCTTCGTTCTTGGCGACCTTACTACCCATGATCGCATCTGCCGCATCCTCGCCCAAAACACGGGCGCGATCGTGGTGGCAGTCGATTATCGGCTCTCCCCTGAAGCGAAATTCCCTTCAGCCGTTGAAGAAGTCGCCTTCGTTGCGCAGTTCTTGCATGAAGAGGGGGCGATGTATGGCATCGACACCGAGCGCATGGGGTTCGCAGGCGATTCAGGTGGAGCTCATCTGAACCTGGCCGCAACGTTCTATCTGCGCGACCATACGGATTCGATCGCTCACATCAAGTGCCTGCTGCTCTACTACGGCTGGTTCGGCCTTACTGATTCGTCTTCCATGCGTCTGCTCGGCGGACCTTGGGATGGCCTGGCCGAAGATGATTGGATGTTCTACCAGCAGCTCTACGCAGATGATGTCGAAGAGCTGAAGACCTCGCCATACGCGAATCTATTCTTGAACGATATGACGCATGACATGCCCGCTTGCTACATTGCAGCGGCAGAGTACGATCCCCTGCGCGACGACTCGAGTACGCTCGCAGCCATCCTCGATCAGTATGGGATTCCCTATCAGTTCGAGATGTTCGAAGGTGTGATCCATGCATTCTTGCATTACACCAAAGCGCTCGACGCAGCCAACGACGCGCTCGAGCATGGTGCCACCTTCTTCAAAGAGCAAGTCGGCATCGCAGAGCCTGGACTTGCATGAGGGACACAGAACACGGTCCCACCCATAAGCGACACGCTTGCCTACTCGGCAAGCTAGCGATCGCCCGAGCGAGGCTCACGGGGAGAAACACTGAACCGCGCCCAGGCAATAAGGAAAAGTAGCTGCAAATGAACGTAGCAGCGCTCTAAAAGGAGGAAAACAATGGATTTCAAACTAAGCGTCGATCAGGAGCTCATCGTCCAAGCTTATCGCGAGTATATGGAAAGCGAACCTTGGGAGCAGTATTTCCAGGAGTGCGACGAAAAGCATGAGTACCCGCTTCGCTGGGTGAAGGGCCTGTGCGACCTGGGCTTCGATCAGATCATGCTCCCCGAGAAGTACGGCGGACTCGGTCTCGAGCAGCCACTGGTGACCCTGATGGCAGTCTATGAAGTGCTCGGCCAGTATGGCGGTCCTACCTACGTTCTCTATCAGCTGCCAGGCTTCGAAACCATCATCCGCGAAGGCACGCCTGAGCAGATCGAGAAAGTGCTCGCTTATCTGGGCACTGGTGAGCAGATCTGGAATTCTGCCTGCACCGAGCCAGGTGCTGGTTCCGATGTCTCCTCGCTGACCACCAACTATAAGCGTCGCGACGGCAAGATCTATCTGAATGGCACCAAGACCTTCATCACCTCTTCAAAGGGCGTGAAGTGGCTGGTCATCATGGCGAAGAACGCTGACGACCCGAGTATCTTCACCGAGTTCATGGTCGACATGAGCAAACCGGGCGTGGAGCTTGGTCCGCTGGAGAAGTTGGGTCTGCGCATGGACAGCTGCTGCGAGGTCTACCTGAATGATGTCGAACTCGACGAGTCGGATATCTTCGGCAAGGAAGGCAACGGCTTCAACCGCGGCGTCTCCGACTTCAACTTCGAGCGTTGGCTGGTGGGCGCCTGCGACTACGGCAATGCGATCTGCGCATACGAGGATGCCCTACGTCACGCTAATCAGCGCGAAGCCTTCGGCAAGACCATCGGTCGCTTCCAGCTCAACCAGCTCAAGATCACCGAAATGACCATTCGTCTTGACGCCATGAAGAACATGCTCTACGAAGCGGCATGGAACGCTGACAACAACAACGGCGAGTTCGATGCTGGCGAGGCAGCGATGTGCAAGTACTACTGCGCGAATGCTGCGTTCAAGGTTGTCGACGACGGTATGCAGATCATGGGCGGCATCTCGGTCGCCAGCGAGCACCGCATCAATCGTTTCTGGCGCGACCTGCGTGTTGATCGTATCTCGGGCGGTACTGACGAGATGATGATCCTCACCACCGCAAAGAATGCACTCAAGAAGTATCGCTAAGCGCTGCGTCGAAGTATCGATTCATTCCTTAAGGAGGAAATCATGGCAATTCCAACTGAAAAACCAAGCTTCGGCGTGCTTGATGATGTGAAGATCGTTTTCGCCGCCATGGAAGAAGCAGTGCCGCGTGCCTGCAACATCATGGCTGACTGGGGCGCGGACGTG
Organism: uncultured Eggerthella sp.; assembly: GCA_902470405.1. Taxonomy (GTDB): domain Bacteria; phylum Actinomycetota; class Coriobacteriia; order Coriobacteriales; family Eggerthellaceae; genus Anaerotardibacter. Next base: position 2,209 of record CABRGJ010000114.1, on the reverse strand, counting down.
ACATGGCTTGAGAACACAGGCTACGGTGACACGGTTCGCGATGCGAAGAACGCCGCACAAGCCGAGCGCCGCAACTGCCGCTCGGTCGCGCTCAACCAGTTCACCCCTGAAGGCAAAGAAGTCCTTTTGAAGATGCTCGAAGACACCGATATCTTCTTCGAGTCATCTAAAGGTGGTACGTGGGCACGTAAGGGCATCACAGATGAGGATCTGTGGAAGGCGAACCCGAAGCTCGTCATCGTGCACTGCTCGGGCTTTGGCGCCTACGGCGATCCAGACCGCGTCAAGCGCCCCGCCTACGACGGCACGGTGGGTCCGTATGCAGGCTTCACCTGCCAGAATGGCACGCCCGACCAGCCCATGATCACGATGCCGTATTCAGGCGATTACATCAACAGCTATCTGCTGATCGCGGCAACGCTGGCGGCATTGCACAAGGTCGAGCGCACAGGCCAGGGCGAAAGCATCGATTGGGCAATGTATGAGGGCATCATGTACATGAGCCAGTACTATCTGGTCGACTACTTGAACGACGGCATCAAGTGGCCACGCGCCGGAGCCCGCAATCAAAATCTCTGCGGTATCGGTGTCTACAAGTGCGCCGATGGCTTCATCGCACTGAACCTCTTTGGCATCCGGCAGAACAAGTGGATGCTCGAGACGCTTGGCATGGGCGATGTCTGGGGAACGCCCGAAGTACCCGATGACACTGCATCACTGTGGCTCTCCATGCCCATCGCGCCAGAATTCGAGAAGCGCCTTGAGGCATGGCTTGCTAAACGCACCAAGCTCGAACTCGAGGATATCCTAGCTGAACAGGGCATCGCAGCACAGAGCGTCTACGAATTCGAAGATATGGTGGCAGATGAGCACATGAAACTGCGTGGCAACTTCATCGAATGGGAGACTAAAGATGGTGAAACCTTCAAGGGCCTCTCGCCTATGCCGCGCTTCGAGCAGACTCCGGGGCAAGTCTGGCGTCCGATGCCCGAGCAAGGCGGCGACACCATCGATGTGCTCACAAAGCTTGGTTACAGCCCCGAGCAGATCGACGAGCTGATCGCGGCGAACGTCGTGAAAGCAGGCTAATTCCTGGTTCACACAAGGAGGGGGCGGAGATGACCGACATCGTAGGAAACGAGACGCTGCGCGATCTGTGGCAAAGCGTAGTCGAGCGCAAGGGAAGAAGGCACTTTCTCACGTTTCAAAACCGCGTGGGTGACGTGTTCGAATACACCTATGCCGCGTTCGACGAAGACGTCAACCGCATCGCTAACGTGTTCTTGGATCTGGGCATCGAGAAGGGTGACCACGTGGCGCTTCATCTCCACAGCTCGCCGGAGTTCCTGATGTGCCTTTTTGGTCTCGCGAAGATCGGTGCGGTGGCAGTGCCGGTCAACGAACAATACCTTGCTGACGAGGCTGAATACATCCTAGAGAATTCAGAGGCGGTCTGCGTGGTGGTCGAGCCGCTGTTCTATGAAACGTATCAGGAGCTTCTTGCGCGCGGCCACTACTTCCCCAAGGGCGTTGTAGTGGCGCGCGCCGGCACCGAATCGCCCAAGAGCAACATCGATTTCTCGAAGATCTACACGCCCCTTGGCAGCGTTGAAGAAGGCCAGCAGGGCATCTACGACTTTTGGATGATGCGCTGCGAAGAGAGTGCGATCCTGCGCGATTCGTGCGAGCTCAATTCCGAGGATCCTGTACAGATCATCTATACCTCAGGCACCACCTCACGCCCGAAAGGCGTCGTGCTCACGCACGCGAACATGGTGTTCTCGGGCTTGTATGGCGATTGGGAGGTCTCGCTTCGCGGCTCCGATCGCGTTCTGACCTCGATGCCAGCATGCCACTCGAATTTCCAGTTGGCAGCACTGATGCCGGTCATCACTGCGGGTGCTTCTATCATCATCATCGAGAAGTATTCCGCAAGCCGCTTCATGAAGCAGATCCGTCATTATAAGGCCACTGTCATCCAGTGCGTCGCCATGATGCTACGCACGCTGCTGCTGCAGCCGGTCGACCCTGAAGAGAAGAACCACTGCGTTCGCGAGGTGCTCTACTTCATCCCCATCACGGAAGCGGAGAAAGAAGAGTTCGAGAAGCGCTTCGGCATGCGGATCATGAACACGTACGGCTCGACCGAATCGATCGGGTGGGCCATCACCGACCCACCCGTAGGCGCACGCAACTGGCCTTCGGTAGG
>CABRGJ010000113.1 GCA_902470405.1 uncultured Eggerthella sp. | reverse complement strand
AAGTGGTGCGCCGTGAGGGATTCGAACCCCCGACGTACTGATTCGTAGTCAGTCCCTCTATCCAGCTGAGGTAACGGCGCACGTCTATGTGCTTTGCAGCATTGGTTATTTTCTCAAGAGATGATGCGCGTGTCAATAACTAAAACAGAGCGCGGCTGTTCGACGGTTGCTTGTGGCGTATGGAACGGTCGCTATTCGGCGGCCTTCGCCTGATCCCACAGCGCTTGCATATCATCCATGGAAAGATCTTCAAGCTTGACGCCCTGCCGATACGCTGCTTCCTCCATACAAGCCCAGCGCTTACGGAATTTCATACAGGTCGCACGAAGCGCGCCTTCGGCATCGATGCCCATCTTACGTGCAACATTGACGAGCGAGAAAAGCACATCCCCCATCTCGAGCTCCGCTGCCTCGAATTCAGACGTGTTCTTGAGCATCTTGCCATTTTCTGATTTCGGCGCTTGTGCATATGCGGCTTGAAGCTCTTGCGCTTCTTCGTGAACCTTCTCCCACACATGCTCGACCGAATCCCATTCAAATCCAGCAGAAACCGCCTTGCGAGAGATCTTCTGAGCCTGCAAGAGTGCAGGAAACGAGACTGGAACGCTCTCAAGAATGCTCTCGGGTCTTTGCGCTGCATTCTCTGTTATCGCTCGTTCGCGCTCTGCTAGCTTGATCTGATCCCACATATCCAGAACGCTGTTCGCATCTCCCGCTTTCGCTTCGCCGAATACATGCGGATGACGACGAATGATCTTTGCATCTACCTCGCGACAAACATCATCGATGGTGAATTCGCCTGCATCGGCTGCGATCTGGCTCTGCAACACGACCTGCAAGAGCACGTCGCCAAGCTCTTCACGCATATGCGCGATATCGTTCTTCTCGATCGTGTCGACCGCCTCATAAGCCTCTTCGAGCATGTTCGAGGCAATGGATGCGTGTGTCTGTTCGCGATCCCACGGACACCCGTCGGGACGACGAAGCGCTGCAATGGTATCAACGAAATCAGCGAACGACTTCGCTGCTGCTTCTGAATGCGAAACGCCCATTTCGACGGGCGTTTCGGTGGTGTTATTTTCGTTCATCGCCATCCTGATCGAGACCATCCGCAGCGTTGTTCACTGCATCTTGTTCTTGATTCGCATCGGCCGTGATATCGTCTTCAGATTCGATCGCGTGCTCGTCTTCGCCTTCTTCTTCGTCTTCCCAATCCTCGTCATCCTCCTCCGGATCACGAAAATCGCCAGGAATGAAGGCTTTGTACTCCTCGGGAGTCTCGGTCTCAGGTTCTGGCTTTTCCATCTCCTTGACCTTTTCGCTATTGAGCGTAAGCAGCTCGGCGATAGCGGAGATCTCTTCTGGAGTCAGACATGCTTCATCGTGCCATTGCTCGATGAAGGGAAGAACGCCTGTCACCAAGCCGACAAACGCTGTATCCGTAGGATTTTTCAGCTCGATCTCGGCGATCGTTGGGAACGCAGCCATGGGATAGCATTTCAGACCAGGTTTATCGCCGATCAGCTCTTGGATGCAATGTAGATGGACCTTCGATTGGTAGAGCGGACTTGTGAACGGTTTGCCCTTGATGCCTGGTGCAAACGTCCAGCGGCTGATCTCTTCATCGGCGCGAATATAGATATAGAGCTGGCGATATTCAAGCGCGAAGATGCCATAAGGGCTCAGGATGACATAATCGACGCGCGAACGCCCGAGCCTCGTAAGCAAGTACACATCGGTAAGGACCGTATAACCTGCAGGGAGCTTGGTCTTGAGATTCTCGGTCAATTCGGCCTCTTCGCGCTGAGCCGTCTTCAAACGATTGCGCTTCTTGCGTACATCCCAAAACAGCGTACCTGCAATGACCACCAAAACTGCAATAAAGAGAATGTTGATGACCATCTCTTGCATATTGCTTGTATCCACTTCGATCCCCTATCTCTATACGCTGTACATCGCACAGCGCCTTTCCCCTTGGTAGGACAGTTCTTCGCGAACGCCCTGCACGATAGCCACCTAGATCTTATACATGAACTGGAACAGATCTTCGCGCTGCAGGATGATCTGCACACCCAGATCTTCAGCCACTGCTTCGAGCGCTGTTTGCACCCTGTTGAAATCAGCAACATCGGTATCGAGACGCACGAGCATGGTCATCGAGAAGATATCGTCTAGGATGGTTTGGCTGATGTCATCGATGTTGGCACCCTTTTCTGCGAGTACGCCTGATACAGCCGCAACGATTCCAGAACGATCCTTGCCGAGAACAGATATTACACAGCGCATAGCGCATCCTTTCGATGGTTTCTTCGTTGCACTTCCTCGTGCAACTATAGGTATAGTACCGTATGACCTTCGTTCAAGCCTCCGCGCTTTCGCTTCTGCAGAACTTGAGCACCTTCATCATCGCCCCATGAGCGCGAGCGCATCTGCGCGCGCATCCTTGTCCTCCTTGAACAGTCCGCGCACTGCGCGCGTGAGCGTCTTCGAACCGGGCTTCTTCACGCCACGCATATTCATGCACATATGCTCCGCTTCGATAACGACCACCACGCCCTGTGGATTCAGCTCTCTCATGAGCGTATCAGCGATCTGCGAGGTCAGGCGTTCTTGCACCTGCGGACGACGCGCGAATACCTCGACCAAACGAGCCAACTTGGAAAGACCACAGATGCGCCCATCGGCCGCTGGAACGTAAGCGATGTTCGCCTTCCCGTAGAAAGGCGCCAGGTGATGTTCGCACATGGAGAAGAACGGAATATCGCGCAGGATGATGAGCTCTTGTGAATGCTCGTCGAATGTGGTCTCGAAGTGTTGAGCCGGATCCTCTTCGAGGCCAGCGAAACATTCCGCATACATGCGGGCGACGCGTTCAGGCGTTTTGACCAAACCTTCGCGATCGGGATCTTCACCGATGCCTTTGAGGATGAGGCGAACGCCTTCTTCAACCTTTTCCAGATCCATTGCCATGATGTTCTTCCTTGTATCCTTCTCTTTAACGAACAGGTGCCTTGCGCACACCTTACCTGTCTTAAATATCGAGCTCGATCGAGATGGGACAATGATCGCTTCCCATGATCTCGGGCCAAATGTGAGCCATGACCACCTTATCGCGAATAGACTCGCTAACGATGAAATAATCGATACGCCATCCTGCATTATTGGCGCGCGCATTGAAGCGATAGCTCCACCAGCTATACGCGCCTTCGGTAGTGGGATGCAGAGCGCGGTATGTATCGACGAATCCTGCATCTAGCAGTTCGCTGAACTTGCCGCGCTCTTCATCGGAAAAACCCGGATTGCCCACGTTCGTACGCGGGTTCTTCAGATCGATCGGCTGATGCGCTACATTGAAATCGCCGCACGAGACCACTGGCTTGGCATTGCCCTTCGAGCCGTCAGGCAAGATGCCCTGCTCGAGCCCTACGCACATCTCGCGAAAGACATCATCCCAATGCATGCGATGATCGATGCGGGCAAGTTCGTTCTGAGCATTCGGCGTGTAGACGTTCACGAACCAGAACTTCTCGAACTCGCAGATGACCACACGACCTTCCGTATCAAGCTCAGGCACACCCACCTCGTGAATGACTTGAAGCGGCTCTTCTTTCGAGAAGACTGCCGTGCCAGAATAGCCCTTGCGCTCAGCATAGCTCCAATTTTGGGTATAGCCTGGCAGATCGAGCTCGATCTGCCCCTCTTGAAGCTTGGTTTCCTGTAGAGCGAATACATCTGCGTTCAGCTCATCGAACACATCGAGAAAACCCTTCTTCATGATGGCCCGAAGGCCGTTCACGTTCCATGAAACGAGACGCATTGGATCTAAGAGCGCTTCCTGGATGCCTTTTTAGCAGCCTTCGCTTCTTCTTTAGCGAGGGCCTCCTTCTTAGCCTGCTTACGTGCAGCGGTCGCTTCTTTGGAGCGGTCTTCTTTGATGCTCCCGCCACGCGCTGCCTTACGCAATGGACGGATCTTGATCGCATCGACAGCAACCGCAGCGATAAGGAACGCATAACCCAATCCGAAGAAGACCATAGACATGGTGGCGTTGTCGACGAAATACTGCGGCGCGAGTACGGGCGGGATGAGCGAGATGATACCGCACACGATGACGATCCACCAAATAGTGCGCCACTTCTTATATTCCTTGGTGCCTGGATTAAGGTATTTCTGACGGGCAGCTTTCTTCGTCTCTTCGGAGAGGCCCTCTGTCGACTCCATTCTCTCGGAGCCTTCCATATCGTTGAGCGTCCATTTGCCCTTCTTCTTGCCCTGCTGGTCAGCTGCTTCAGCAGCCTTCTTCTGCTGTGACTTGCTCATCTTCACAGGTTCTTCCTGCTTCTTGAAGCGATCCAAGAAGCTCTTCTTGGGCTTCGCATTCGGATCGGCGATATAAACGGTCGAAGCTGCCTTGGTGGCGGGCTTTGCCACATACGGCTGGTTTTGGTGCGCAGTACGGGCATTTTACC
>CABRGJ010000112.1 GCA_902470405.1 uncultured Eggerthella sp. | reverse complement strand
CGGAATTCCGCCGGCTTGATTGAAAGCTGCAACGTAGTTTTGATAAACCATGGTCGAGCAGATCCAGCGATGACATCTTGGAGAGTACTTCGCAAAAAGAAAAGTAGCAAGAAGCACGAGGGGCGTGGTGGGAAGAACAGGAACGAAAATACCAACGAAGCCGAGGAAAAAGCAGATCCATGCGAGCGTCAAACCGATGATTCGTATAGCATCCTGTTCTTTTGACGCGAACCTCTTGGGAGAGATCCTTGTGCAAGCGGCTCAAGTATAGCATCAGGCAGAGAACGATCATGTGCAATTCAGTTCGTTGAGAAACATACTGGCAGCCCGTGAGAGTCGAATGCCTTTTCTCCAAACGACGAAAAGGCTTGCAGTGAGCGTTGGCGAGAGAGGACGGAATATAAGTTCGCTTCTCCCTCCTGTCTCAACGATTCCATCGAGGGCAACAGCATAGCCGAAACCTTCTTTTGCAAAACGTGACGCATTGTAGGCAAGATCGTAAGTCGCAACGATATTCAACGCTGTCTTTCGTTGCTCGAACCATGACATGAGGTCGCTGCTCAAAGCTGCACGATAAGGAAGGATGAGGGGCGCATCTGCGATATCCCCGAGTTTCACAGCCCTTTTTTTCGCAAGGACATCATCTCTTTTCATGAGGATTCCCCAGCGATCGTTCAGCGGTAGTCTTGCGTAATCGTATTTCTCACCATCGACCGTATCCGTGACAAGAAGGCCGATATCGGCAGCGCCACGCTGAAGCTGTTCATCGACGAAATCGCCATCACCGCTCAAGAGGCGATAGTGGATGTTGGGGTGGAGCTCTTGGAGTCTTTTTGCTGCTGATGCAAAAAGAGACACAGCATCGGATTCGCCGCATGCGATGCGAACCTCACCAGCAACCCCTTCTGCGTCTAAAGCAACTTCGTCTCTTATTTTTTCCATAAGGTCGATAACCTCTTGGGCTCGCTCCCTTAACACTAAGCCTTCATCAGTGAGTGCGATTCGTTTTCCACTTCGATCGAAGAGTTCTACGCCCAAATCGCTTTCAAGTTCTTTGATCTGTCAAGAGAGAGGGGGCTGTGTCATGTGAAGCACTTTAGCAGCCTTGGTGAAGCTGCCCTCTTGCGCGATGACAAGGAAATAGTGCAGAGAGCGAATGTCCATCTTGCTGATCTCGAGCATGGTCGGTGTCCTTACATATACAAAAGAAGTATTCACATATATATAACATACGAATTTGATATGCAGTATCGCCAGGATTATGTTTGAGCGGGATCGAAAGGAGACACGATGGCTATTAAGGGAAAATCGATCATCATCACAGGAGCTTCAAGTGGTATTGGGGCAGCAACAACAAGACTGCTCGCGCGTGAAGGTGCGAGGTTGGTCATCGTTGCTCGCAGAAAGGAGCGCCTGGAGGCTCTTAAAGCTGAACTTCCAGAGGCTGAGATTATCGTCGTAGAGGCCAATGTGACCGACTATGAAGGCCTTAAACAAGCAGCTGATGAGGCGATTTCTGCTTATGGACGTATTGATGCGATCTATAACAATGCGGGGATCATGCCCATAAATGCGCTCTCAAAGCTCAAGCGCGATGAATGGGAACAAATGCTGAACGTGAATGTTATGGGAGTTCTCAATGGGATCGCTGCTGTTCTTCCTACTATGATCGAACAGAAGAGTGGGCATATTCTGGTGACCGATTCGGTGTTGGGGCATGTGGTCGTTCCTAATCTTGCTGTTTATAGTGCAACGAAGTTTGCTCTTCGTGCCATCATGGAAGGTCTTCGTCAAGAGCAGCACAGCAATGGCATCAAGACCTCTCTAATATCCCCTGGAGTCGTTCATACCGAAATCTATGCTTCAACGAGCGATGCTGATCACCGCCAAGAACAGCTCCAGACCGAGCAAGCCATTGGCCTGGATCCAGAGCAGGTCGCCCGCGCGATCGCATTCGCGATCGATGCCCCTGAAGATGTTGATGTCAACGAGATCATCATGCGTCCACTCGCTCAGCCAATGTAGGTCCGAGCGTCGTTGTGAAAGAGGCTGAAAAGCATGCGCGCCATTTTCATCTTCGCTGGCATGGCTTTCTGCTTAGGCCTTGCCGAATTTGTCATGATAGGCATGACCCCCGCTCTGGCAACGGGATTAGATACTGACATAGAACAGATTGGGGACATTGTTGGCTTGTATGGGCTTGCATGCGCGGTGGCTACGCCGATCATCGCGCTGACAACAAGTCGCATGCAGAGGAGGCGCCTGTTCATCGCTCTCGCGCTCGTTTTCAATGTGGGGAACTTGCTGAGCGTGTTCGCAATGGGATATATGAGCCTTGCGGCATCGCGTATGATGGCGGCTTGCACATCGGGCCCTCTTCTTGCCATCATGCTCACGATCGTGCCGAACATTGTGTGTGAGCAGCGTAGGGCTATGGGCATTGCGGTCGTGCTCGGCGGTTTTACGCTGGCGAGCGTGATAGGTATTCCGCTTGCGCATGTGTTGGCAGATATGCTCGGTTGGAAGAGCGTCTATATTCTTGTGCTGGTGCTTGGTGCAGGAGCGAGCATCTTGGCCGAGCGCTTTTTGGTCGAGCCAAAAGCACCAAGGAACAACGCAGGAATTCGAGCACAGCTGCGCCTTATTGTGGATCCGCGTGTGCTCTTGAATGCGCTCATGATCTTGCTCGGAGCAGCTGGAGTGTATGTGCTCTATACGTACCTTACACCGTATTTGGAGGATGCTCTCGGCCTTGAAGCGCAAGCGGCTAGTGCGGCACTTCTGGCGATCGGTATTGCTGGCGCTGCTTCGAATTTCTTAAGTGGCATGGTAGCCAATAGATTTGGCAGGATCTCGCTTCCTATTATCTATCTAATGATCGCTGCGTTGCTGGGTGGATCGACGGTCTTAGCGCACCATCCGATGATTGCTGTCATTACTATATTCTTCGCGTGCCTTCTTATGTATGTCATGAATTCGATCGTGCAGCTCATATTCCTCGATGTGGCAGCATCGGATTGTCCCCAAGCTGCAACGCTTGCATCTTCGCTCCATCCGACAGCGTTCAATGCAGGAATTGCGCTTGGGTCCTTTGTAGGGGGTGTAGTAGTAGGCGATCTTGGGCTTTTCGCTACAGGCGCTGTGGGCGGTGCGCTTGCGCTTGTAGCGGCTGTTTGTGCGGTTGCGCTCTTGCGCGTACTGGGGGCAAAAGCTCGTTTTGCGCACCCGTAGGATTGATTCTTTGACATGAAGATATAAGGAATCGAGCTCTTGATGACAAGTCGTTTTACGCGCTGAAAACAGGAAAAAAATGCAGCGATAAAAAGCAAACAGACCAGACGGATTAACCATCTGGTCTGCGAACGTTTGGTCGCGGGGGCAGGATTTGAACCTACGGCCTCCGGGTTATGAGCGGTCTTGATTGAACGCAAAGTAAGTTAAATTATGTGTTTGAACTGGTGTTTTGCGCTAAACCTATCACGCAGATTGCGATGCATTTAGACAGGTTTTCGTGCCCATCTGCACCGCATCTGCACCGACTCTGAGTGTCCGTTTCGACTGAATTTCGTAGCTTTTTCAGTCGATTCGGACAAACCTATTTCTTGTCGATGTTCTTGCGCCTTGCTTGCTTTAACCAGTTCTTCTTGAAGGATCCGATGCTGCCGAAGAACTTTATATCGGTTTGCGTTTCGTCATGGTTCTCGTATTTGATCGCAGCAAGTTCGATCTCGCAAAGATAGTCAGCGGCTTGCGCTAGACGATAGGCTTTGTAATCAGAATCGCGATAAAGCGGTACATCTTTAGACAAGACATACTCCATGGCCGCATGGAGAGCAGCAGTTACGGCGGTTTGACCGTTGTCGTAATAGACCTTCACGATATCAAAGGATTGCAAGAGGTCTATCTCATCAAACAGGAAGTCAACCATCTTGCGTCTCAGCTGGACTTGCAGAGTGTCTGCGGTTTTGAACTCCTTGCTTTTAAAAGCGAAGCTCTTGTAATGGATTGGAAGGCGCTGAACTAGAACTCCGAATGAGGAGAGAAGCTTCTTGCGCATCTCCATGTCGAGATTCTTATATTGATCATAGCCTCTCATTAGTGGGGTAGCATGAAACGGAATGTCGGGTAAATCTCGCCTTGCAAGTGACTGCTCATAATGATTAAGTGCATCAATTAGCGAATTCGACTGGTCATGCATCACCATGGTCACCAGGTAGTACTTCGACCCACCTTCTTGAATGCCTGATTCGTCGCAAAAGACGCTAAGCTCTTTCAAATGGACCCCTTAATGAAAATGCCGGGGGATAAGCCCCCGGCGCTTGATAGCCGCTTATTCAGCCGCCGAGATATTTATACCATACGTAACGGAACCCAGGTGTGAAAATGCCGACCCTACTCAAAAGAAACACGCACCTGCCGAGAAGCGAGGGCAAATACAAACCGCGATTTGTCGACTTTGTGTTTGAGCTCGAGAAAAGAGTCTTGTAGT
>CABRGJ010000111.1 GCA_902470405.1 uncultured Eggerthella sp. | reverse complement strand
TCGTGATCGATCACCCGCTCGTAAAGCACAAGCTTGCCGTACTGCGCAATAAGACCACACCGAGCAACGTTTTTCGCGAGGCCTTGCGTGAGATCGCGATGCTGGAGGCTTACGAGGCAACGCGCACGCTTCCAACGAATAAGGTCGAGGTTGAAACGCCCATCACCACAACTGCCTGCGAGAGCATCAAAGGCCAAGAGCCGGTCATCGTTCCGATCTTGCGTGCGGGTCTTGCGATGCAAGATGCGTTCATGGATATGATCCCTACCGCGCCCATCGCTCACTTGGGCATGAATCGCAACGAAGAGACGCATGAGCCGATCGAGTACTATGCGAACATGCCTGTTTATATTGCCGAGCGCCCCGTGTTCTTGATCGATCCGATGCTGGCCACGGGAGGTTCGATGGTGGCAGGCATCAAAGCGTTGCGCGATCGCGGCGTGAAGGATATCACGTGTGTGGTCATCGTTGCTGCGCCCGAAGGGGTCGAACGTGTGCTCAAGACAGATCCAGATGTGCGCATCTTCGCTGCGGCTCTGGACGAAGGGCTTAACGAAGCGGCTTATATCGTTCCGGGGCTTGGAGATGCGGGAGATCGCATCTTCAAAACGATCCAGTAGGCGAGGCGCAACGGCCCCTTGCGCACTTGCGTATACTTAAAGGAGCAGTACCGAAAAGGAGCACCCATGAAAGAGAACACTGGATCATTTATCGATACGCGCCCTTCATGGGATGAATACTTCATGAAGCTCGCTGAAGAAGTTGCCACGCGCACGACTTGTTTGCGGCGTGCGGTCGGGGCGGTCATCGTGAAGGATCGCCGCATTCTTGCTACGGGCTATAACGGTGTTCCGACCGGGCTTCGCCATTGCGCCGAGACAGGTTGTTTACGCGAGCAGCTCGGTGTACCTTCCGGTCAGCGTCACGAGATATGTCGCGGTCTTCATGGGGAGCAGAACGCTCTTCTGCAGGCAGCGCGATATGGCATCAATATCGAAGGCTCTACTATATATGTGACCACGCAACCTTGCGTGGTGTGCGCCAAGATGCTCATCAATGCGGGCATCGAAGAGATCGTTTATAAGAATCCTTATCCCGACGAATTGGCTATGGAGCTCCTTGAAGAATCGGGCATTAGACTGCGCGTATTCGAGCAAGAATAGCCTGAACACATTCATTTCACCACTTACCCTTGATTCGAGCATCTTATCGGAACTAATGAACGACCTTTGAGCGGTTGGTTTATGCTTCATGAGGTTGAGAAGTGTGTAGTTTCTACAGATATTGAGAGTTGGTCGAATGATCGCTGCAATCGCGTTAGGAATCGTAGCCGGTATTGCCGGATTCATTCCACTATTCGTTGCTCTAAGGCTTTCGCGTAAGTCGACCTCAATGTCTCCACTCAATGCAGGTCTCTATGGTCTTGCAGGGTTCTTCGTCTCGTTAGTGGTCGTAGCAATCGCGCTCATCGTGTGTGCGCTTGTGGCGCGCGGATCGGTCGTCCCGTTCGCAGTCGCCGAGATCATCACGCTCGTGGTCGCAACTTCTCTCTATGTGGTTTATAAAAACGTGCTTCAGAAAAAGCGCGTGAAGAAATAAATACGGAAAGGTAAGGAATCTCAATGGGTGAAGCATTGGCGAAATTCGTCGAGGAGGCACAAGGCCTATATGCCAACTTCGAATCAACGACGCTCTTTTCCATTGGCGGGTGGAACATCTCGCAGTACACGCTGTATATGTTCATCGCTCTTGCAGTGGTCCTGCTGGTAGTGCTCATCGGCGCTCGCAAGCTGGAGTTCATTCCTCATAAGAAGTTCACCGCCATCCTCGAATATGGCTACGACTTCATTTCCAACAGCGTTGGCGCAGATGTTATCGGTGAAGGCTACAAGAAGCACATTCCTTTCCTGTGCACGCTGTTCTTCTTCATCTTGTTTGCGAACGTGATCGGCTTGATCCCGGGTGCAAAAGCGGCGACGGGTACCATCTCTATCACCTGGGCACTCGCGCTCGTGTCATTTGTCTACTTCAACTTCTATGGCTTCAAGCAGCTTGGTTTCTTCAAGTATATGAAGAGCTTCGCTCCGCACGGAGTTCCTGGTCCGATGATCCCGGTCATCTGGTTCCTTGAATTCGTCTCGATGGTCATTCGTGTTCTTACGCTGGCCGTTCGTCTTTATGGCAATATGCTGGCTGGTCATATGATCTTGGCTGTCTTCTCGCTTGCCACTACCATCTTCCTGCAGACTGCGATCTTCAGCATGGATCTGGTCGTTGGCATTCCGGCTATTGCCTGGTTCTTCCTGCTCTTCTTCATGTATGCACTTGAGACGCTGGTCGCGTTCTTGCAGGCATACGTTTTCACTATCCTATCTTCGTCCTATATCGGTATGGCCATCCATCCTCATTAGGAAGAAGTGGGCGCGCTTCGAGGGTTTTACCCTTGCCTGTTGAGCTTCAGCTTTGAGGCGCGCTTCAAAACACAGGCGAACTGATCGAGGTGTTCAGCTGGTACGAAAAGAAATGACAGCTGGAAGTATTAGACGAGAATGGGGAAATAGGTCTTCATTCAACAAAGGAGGTAATCGTGATTGAAATGAGTATTGCGCTCGCCGCACTCAAGGTCGTAGGCTATGGCCTCGCAGCTATCGGTCCTGGTATCGGTATCGGCATCGCTACCTACGGTTTGTGCGTCTCTGCTGCTCGTCAGCCTGAAATGAAGGGTCAGCTCATGGGCTACTTCTTCATCGGTGCTGCAATGTCCGAGGCGTTGGCACTGCTCGGCTTGGTTCTCTTCTTCATCGGTTAGAAGTCACCTATTAGGTACGTAATTTCCGATCGATAAGAAGGAGGCAAGCGAATTGAACGCAACTGTAAGCGAATGCCCTTGCTGTCGACCTCCTGCGGCTTTGTCGCTCTGCTTGGTGCGTCCGCAATTTGCCCTCTGCCTGCATTCGCTGCTGAAGAGAGCGCGGGAATTGGTGCGATTCTTCCTCATATGGATGAATTCATCCCCATGCTCGTCGCCTTCATCATCTTGTGGATCATTCTCGCTAAGTTCGGTTGGCCTTTGTTCGACAAAATGCTCGCCAAGCGTGAAGAGACCATCAAGAATTCTCTGGAGAAGTCCGAAGAGGCTCGCCAGGAAAGCGAACGTTTGCTGGCAGAATACCGCGAACAGCTTGAGGGTGCTAAGACCCAAGCTCAGCAAATGCTCAATAATGCTCGTCAATCCTGTGAAGCGATGGAGTCCGAGATGAAAGCGAAGGCTCAAGCAGAAGCCGCCGCTATCGTCGCAAAGGCAAAAGTCGCTATCGAGGCTGAGAAGCAAACGGCGATCAGTGACCTGCAGTCCTCTGTGGTCGATCTGTCCGTTGACGTTGCTACGCGTGTAATCGGCGAAGATTTTAGCGACGAAGAGCATCGCAAGCTCATCGAGCGCTACGTGAAAGAGGCAGGTAGTCTAAATGCCTAATCGTCACGTCATCAATGAAATAATTGCAGCCTATGCTAACGCTGCTCTCGACGGTGCTTATGCTGCCGGCGGACGAGATGCTGTCGTTGAGGTTCGCAACCAATTGATCCAGATCCTGGAATTCATATCCACCAACATCAAGCTTCGTCTTTCTTTGGATGACGAGGTCTACAGCTCCGAACAGCGTGCCGAGATCGCGCGCAATGTGTTCGAAGGCTACAACCCGATCCTGGTCGAGCTTCTGGTGGTAATGGCTTCTCGCGGCGATGTCGAAAAACTTCGTCGAGTCTATGCAGACTATGAGAACCTCATCGTTTCCAAGCTCGATTTCAATGTTGTTGATGTAACGACGGTTGTTGATCTTGATGACAACTTGCGAACTGTAATTACTAACAAGATTCAAGCCGACCTGGGAAGGGACTGCGTGCTCGTCGAGCATAAGGATCCTTCTATCATGGGTGGCATCGTCATGTCCACGATGGGTAACTACATCGATGCGAGCCTTCGTTCGCAGTTCGATAGGGCACGCATCGTGCTGAAAGAAAAGACAGATGGAGGTGAATGCTAGTGACTGAAATCACCGCACAGTCTATCGATGAAGCGCTGCGCAAGCAGCTTGATGCTATCAACACCAGTGTTGAATCCCGCGAAACGGGCGTTGTCGTCCAAATTGGCGACGGTATTGCTCGCATCGACGGTCTTAAGGGTGCCATGGCAGGCGAACTTCTCGAGTTCATCGCAGAAGATGGCCGTGTTGTCTATGGTTTGGCTCAGAACCTCGAAGAAGAAGAGGTAGGCGCCGTACTTCTTGGTGACCTCACTGCAATCAAAGAGAATGACCAGGTACGCACCACTGGTAAGATTTTGGAGGTTCCTTCGGGCCGCGCACTGCTCGGTCGTGTCGTGAATCCTCTCGGTATGCCCATCGATGGCAAAGGCCCGATCGAGGCTGATGGCTATCGTCCAGTAGAGTTCAAGGCTCCGGGCGTCCATGAGCGTCAGCCTGTTGAGGAGCCGATGCAGACCGGCATCATCGCTATCGACTCGATGAT
>CABRGJ010000110.1 GCA_902470405.1 uncultured Eggerthella sp. | reverse complement strand
GAAGAAGTGATCGAGCGGCTCAATCAGATCGAAATGCACCCCATCAGGGAAGGGAATCAGGTTGTGATGGCTCTTGATCGTAGACGCCTTGCCGCCCGTCTTGCGCGCACCACTTTCAATGATGTCGGGATAGATCGTGCCCTGCGCCAGGAACTTCACAGGTTCACCATCGCCCGCAACCTCTTCTGCCACAGTGAAGAATTCTTTCCAGAACTGCTCACCGATGATGCGGCGTTTCGCCTCTGGGTCGGTCACGCCTGCCAGCAGCTGGGCGTAGCGATCTTCAGCATGCACATGAATAAAGTCCACGTCGAACTGCTTGGTGAATACCTCTTCGACCTCTTCAGGCTCATTCTTGCGCAGAAGCCCATGGTTCACGAACACACACACCAGCTGTTTGCCGATCGCCTTCGCGCACAACGCCGCAACCACGCTCGAATCCACGCCACCTGAAAGCCCAAGGATCACGCGGTCGCTGCCCACTTGCTCGCGAATGGCCGCCACCGAATCGTCGATGATCGAATCCATGGTCCAATTTGGCTCAAGCCCGGCGATTCCAAAAAGGAAGTTTGCCAGCATCTCCTGGCCATACGGCGTATGACGAACCTCGGGATGGAATTGCGTGGCGTAGAGCTTGCGCTCCGGACACTCCATTGAGGCGACCGGGCACACATCGGTGACCGCCGTCACCGTGAAACCTTTAGGCACTTCGCTTACCGCATCACGATGGCTCATCCAGACCGTTTGCTCATGCGGCGTCTCGCCATACAGCGCCGACGTGCCACCACAGCCCGCGCAATCCACGCCATCAACGCGGGTGAGGGGAGCGGGTCCATATTCGCCCTTTTCGGTGTGGCTCACTGTGCCACCGAGCGTTTTTGCCATGATCTGCTGCCCATAGCAAAAGCCGAGCACCGGGATACCCAGCTCGAAGATCGCAGGATCGACTTGCGGCGCATCTTCGGCATACACGCTTGCCGGACCACCCGACAAGATGATGGCGCCGGGATTCTTCGCACGCACTTCATCAGCGGTGATATCGCACGGAACGATCTCGGAATAGACGTTCAGGTCGCGCACGCGCCGAGCGATCAGCTGGCCATATTGCGCACCAAAATCGAGCACGAGCACGGTTTGTGAGGGAGTGGCGGTCGACATGCTAGGTTCTCCATCTGTCGTGATTTTCAGGTGCTTTCATCTTACCTGAAACGTCTGCGGATGTCGCTTGGCTCATCAACTTGCAGAGCCTAAAGCGGTACAAGAGCAAGCGGCTAGCCCACGAAGCTCATGAACACCACCAGAAGCGGGATGGCAACGAACGCCCCCAGCGTGGTGAGCACGGTCGCTTTGGCGGTCAGCGTCGCATTGCCGTCGAACTCTTCAACGAACGTGGGCGCCATCGATCCAACGGGCATCGCGAACATGAGCGCGAACACGCCCGAAAGTAGCGGCGAGACACCCAGCGCAGTGAATCCCAGGTAGAATAGCGCCGGCAGCACGAGCTGGCGAATGAGAATGTAGGGGTAGAGACGCACTTCAGTCACGACGCTCTTGAGCTGCGTGCCTGCCATGATCACGCCCACCACCAGCATCGCAATTGGCGCAGTGATGCCGCCCAGCAGCGACATGGTCTCTTGCAGCAGGTCAGGCACTTGCCAGCCCGTGAAGAAAAGCACGAGCGCGACCACGCAAGCCACCATGGATGGATTGATCATAGAGCGCCAGGGGACCGAGAATCTTTTCTTGCCCGCAGGATCCTCGAAGGCGCGGCCTTGCGCCTCGCGCGCCTTCGCAGCGATCCGGTCGCGGTTGTTCGCTAGGATCGCAAATCCAACGCTGTAGATGAACAGCGCAATGATGATGGATGCAGTGCCTAAAATAGCAGCGATAACAGGCAATCCGATGAAGCCATTGTTCGTGCAGATGGTCATGAACTGCCAGATGGCGCGTTCATCTTTCGGTG
This sequence comes from uncultured Eggerthella sp., assembly GCA_902470405.1. Taxonomy (GTDB): domain Bacteria; phylum Actinomycetota; class Coriobacteriia; order Coriobacteriales; family Eggerthellaceae; genus Anaerotardibacter. Next base: position 2,596 of record CABRGJ010000110.1, on the reverse strand, counting down.
CGCGAAAGAGCAATGCAAGCAAGGTGCCAGTAAGCAGCAGCAGGAAGAACTGCGCGCCCGCCATCAGGAACGCGGGACCGACGATAGCGCCCGCATCGTTTGCGGAAAGCCCGTGCACCGAAGCTACGATCATGCAAGGCAGCGTGATGTTCAGCAGAAGCTTCGTCATCTTCTGGTTGGTGTATTTGTCGAGGTAGTTCAGCTTTGCAGCCAAGAACCCCACTGCAGCGATGATGATCAGCACCGCCATCTGTGAAAGCCCGCCCAGTGCGCCGTCCACGCGTGATCTCCTTTATTCTTTGCTCGCCGCTATTCGCTGTGCTTTGAGTTCCAGCATTCCTCACTCATTTTGCAGTAAAAAGAGCAAAAATTACAGCCAATTTGCGTTTGTACGTACGATTATTCGCCGAAAGCGCCTTCTGAAACGTATGCTCACGGATGCAGTCACAATCTAGGCACGTGCGTCATCAGAACCTCACGAGCTTTTCGCGTGCGCTCATCCAAAACTTCCGAATCTACGGATGCGCATCTCCTACAATCTAACAGTCTCGTAAGAATGTAAGAACGTACTAATAGTTGGTGTAAGACTAGTTCGTGCATGCACGGCTCACGCAAGATGAGCTCATACAAGACGAGTTCGTGTAAGAATGGCCCATGCAAGCATGGTCGAACACCTCAAGGAAGGCAGTATGATCATCGAAGCGCTCAAAGCACTGTTCATCGGTATCGTCGAAGGCATCACCGAGTGGCTCCCCATTTCATCGACTGGCCACATGATCTTGGTCGACGAATTCGTGAAGCTCGACGTCTCCGACCAATTCCTTGCGCTCTTCCTCGTGGTCATTCAGCTCGGCGCCATCATGGCGGTCATCCTGCTGTATTTCCATAAGCTCAACCCCTTCTCCCCGAAGAAGACTCCCGCGCAACGTCGCGGCACTTGGCGACTCTGGGGCATGGTTGCCATCGGCTGTATTCCGGCGGCTATTGTCGGCCTTTTGCTGGACGATTGGGTCAACGAGCATTTCTACAACGCCTATACGGTCGCCATCATGCTCATCTTCTACGGTGTGGTCTTCATCGTCATGGAACGTCGCAACCGCAAGAAGGCGCTGCGCCTCATGGAAGTGAGCGCGACCTCCGCAGGGCAAGAACTGCTGGAGGCGCCCGTCCACGGCAAGCATGCCCGCGTCAAGCGCGAGCACGAAGGGGTGAGCGCCGAAGAAGCGCTCTTCAAGATTCGTGACGTTGACGACATCGACTGGAAGACCGCACTGAAGATCGGCTGCTTTCAGGTGCTGGCCATCATCCCGGGTACCAGCCGCTCAGGCGCGACCATCATCGGCGGCATGCTGTGCGGTTGCTCGCGTACTGCAGCTGCAGAATACACCTTCTTCCTTGCTATCCCGATCATGTTCGGGTGGGGTGTTGTAAAGGCAGCGAAGTTTTTCATGGAAGGGCTTGCCATGACCCAAACGGAGATCATGGTGCTTATCGTTGGTATCATCAGTGCGTTCGTTATGTCGGTCGTAGCGATCCGCTTCTTGATGGGCTACATCAAGAAGAACGACTTCACCGCCTTCGGTATCTACCGCATCATCGTCGGTATCGTCGTACTGGCCTTCTTCACGGTGACAGGCGCCGGTTTCGCGATCCAGTAGCAGATCCCTTCTTCTGCAAGAGCCGCCGCGTGATAAGGGCTATAATCAAGGCATGAAGGCGAACAAGGACAAGCACAACAAGATCTCGGAGACGGAGCGCACGCAGGTGCGTGTTCGTACGAATGCGCGCATCGCGCACGCTTGTAGCTTCCTCGCGCTCGTCATCATCCTCATCGATCTTGCAGCGTTCGCCATCGGACAGGCCGACAGATTCTACACTACTGCCGGTATCATGATCGCCATCGCACTTCTGGCTATCGCGATGCTCAATAACCCCACCACGCTCTCGCCAAGGAAACCAGGCGATGCTCCGGACCCCGATCCGACCGATTCTGCCGATGGTTCCACGGAGAATCCCGCAAATAGCCCCATCGAAGATCCTGCCGGATCGACTGTGAAAAAATAGTTGCTCGCATCCGCTTTCGGGCAAGTTTCCTGTGGCAAACCTTTATGCGTTTGCTATCATGAATCAATCATGTCATTACTGGCCGCTGCATCGTGGTCGCTGCTCATCGCACGCACGCCAAGCACGCGCATTCGCAACACCCACGTTCCGACCAGCGTCCATGTGGGAAGGAAAACCGATGTCCCAAGCAAACGATTCATTTGCCCAGATCGAAGAGCACCGCGCCCAGATCGATGCCATCGACAAGCAGTTGGTCGCGCTCCTGAACGAACGCGCAGGCCATTCACTCGATATTCGTGCGTTGAAGCCTGATGCCAAAATGGGCCTCTTCGACCCCAAGCGCGAGGAAGAGATCTTTACCAAGGTCTGCTCTTACAACGAAGGTCCTCTTTACAACGAGAACCTTAAAGAGATCTACACTGCAATCCTGAAGGTCATGAAAGAGGTTCCGAATCGTGATTAAAGAACTCACCAATCTCCCTAACTACGGCACAAAGACTGACGAGATCACCATCTACGCGGGTCCTTGCTC
>CABRGJ010000109.1 GCA_902470405.1 uncultured Eggerthella sp. | reverse complement strand
ACCATTTGCTCCGCTGCGGCCTACGAACGCAAGCTGATCTGATCGTGGAGTGCGGAGACGCGGTTAGTGCACACGACTTCGCAACGTTAGTAGGTTATTCCGCCTCGGGCATCTATCCCTATCTTGCTCACGATACGATCGAGTCGCTAGCCGATCGCGGCATCCTTGAGGTGAATGGTAAAACAGGTATCGCAAACTACAACGCTGCCATCCTCTCAGGTATCGTTTCGATCATGTCAAAGATGGGCATCTCGACCATGCAGGGCTATCATGCCGCACAGATCTTCGAAGCTGTCGGGCTCTCTGAAGAGCTTATTAATGCGCATTTCACGGGTACGGTAAGCCGCATCGGCGGACTCACTATCGACGATCTACAGCGCGAATGCGATGCACGCTTTGCCGACGCGCTCGCACAAGCAAGCTCACCTGCTCCCGACCAGCTCCCGAGCTCAGGGATCACCACATGGCGCCCGCGTGGCGAGGATCACCTGATCGATCCGCAGACGATCTCGCTGCTCCAGCGCGCTGTGCGCACCAATGATCCTGAACTGTTCGCAGAATACAGCGCTGCTGTGCATCAGCTCGGTCGCAGTATTGTATTGCGCGATCTGCTCGAATTCGTGGCAACCAGGCCTGCTATTCCTCTTGAAGAAGTCGAACCTGCCACCGAGATCGTCAAGCGCTTCAATACAGGAGCGATGAGCTACGGTTCTATCTCCAAGGAAGCCCACGAGTGCCTCGCTATCGCCATGAATCGCTTGGGAGGTCGCTCGAATTCAGGTGAAGGCGGCGAAGACCCTGCGCGCGAGACCCCTCTTACAAACGGCGATTCCAAGCGATCCGCTATCAAGCAGATCGCATCGGGGCGCTTTGGCGTGACGAGCCGCTATCTCATGAGCGCCGACGAATTGCAGATCAAGCTCGCGCAGGGTGCGAAGCCGGGCGAGGGCGGCCATCTGCCTGGTAAGAAGGTCTGGCCTTGGATCGCACGTACGCGTCGCTCGACTCCTGGCATCGGACTCATATCGCCACCACCCCATCATGACATCTATTCCATCGAAGACTTAGCTGAGCTGATCTTCGATCTGAAGAACGCCAACCCCCGCGCACGCGTCTCGGTCAAACTCGTCTCCGAGACAGGAGTAGGAACCATTGCAACAGGCGTTGCTAAGGGTGGTGCGAACAAGATCCTTATCTCAGGATCGAATGGTGGCACGGGCGCTGCTCCGCGTGACTCCATTCATCATGCCGGTCTTCCACTCGAGATGGGACTTGCTGAAACACAGCAGACGCTGCTTGCCAACGGATTGCGCAGCCGCGTGGTCTTGGAAGCTGATGGCAAGCTGATGGACGGACGCGATGTTGCTGTTGCCTGCCTCCTGGGCGCTGAGGAATTCGGTTTCGCTACGATGCCGCTCATTGCAATGGGATGCTTGATGCAACGAGATTGCCAGCAAGATACGTGCCCAGTGGGTATCGCGACCCAGAATCGCGGTTTGCGCGCGTGCTTCTGCGGAAAACCTGAATATGTGGTCAATTACATGATGATGGTCGCCGAACAACTGCGCACCATCATGGCAAGTCTTGGCTTTGCGACCGTCGAAGAGATGGTCGGGCAAGTGGAATGCCTCCGCCAAAGCCATGATGCACGCAGCTGGAAGGCGGATCTCATCGACCTTACTCCCTTGCTCGTCAAGCCTGAGGTCGAATTCGGACGCCAGATTCCTGTTGCGCACTATCCCCATTTCGTACCCGAAGCGCAAGCGCCAGATACCTTACCGCAAACGCTCGATGCAACGCTGTTCATCCCCTATTCGGCAGATGCCCGCGAACACCTCGAACCCATCCGTTTCCATGCAGATATCTCGAACGTGAATCGCTGCGTGGGAACAATGCTCGGCGCTCAGGTGACCGAGCGTCATCCCGAAGGGCTGCCCGATGATTCGATCGTGATCGACTGTGCAGGATCAGGCGGAATGAGCTTTGGGGCATTTCTGCCTCATGGCGTGACGCTCTCCATTGCAGGCGATACCAATGACTATTTCGGCAAAGGTCTCTCTGGTGGTCGCCTCTCCATCACACCACCAGTGGACGCGACCTACCGTCCTGAGGAGAACATCCTCGTGGGTAACGTTGCCTTTTATGGCGCAACAGCAGGTCAAGGCTTCGTGAACGGACTTGCAGGTCAGCGCTTTGCAGCACGCAATTCTGGTGCCGAACTGGTCGTCGAGGGTGTAGGAGAGAATGGCTGCGAATACATGACTGGTGGCACCGTGCTCTGTCTTGGCGAGGTTGGGCTTAATTTCGGCGCTGGCATGAGCGGCGGTATTGCGTATGTCTACGATGAAACGAACACGCTGCACACCAACTGCAATCTTGAGCTTGTCGAGCTCGTCGAACCGAGCACCGAAGAGATCAAGAACATTCGCCAGCTGCTCGAAGCGCATGTAGAAGCAACCTCGAGTCCCCTTGGCGTGATGATGCTCTATCAATTCGATGATATCGCCAAGCACTTCACAAAGGTGATCCCGATCGAATACGGCAAGATGCTCGAACTGATCGAGGAATACCAAAACCAAGGTCACGAACGCGAGGAAGCTGAAGAGCTCGCCTTCGAAATTACCACGATGGGAGCATAAGATGGGAAGAGTTGGAGCATTCTTACAGGTAGAACGTCTAGATCACCGCATCAGACCCGAAAGCGAATCGATTCATGACTTCGAGGAGTTCGTGATCCCTTGCTCGCTCGATGAGCAGTGCGAACAGGCAAGCCGCTGTATGAACTGCGGAGTAGCATTCTGTCAAAGCGGGATCGCGCTCGGTGGGTCTGCGCATGCAGTAGGCTGCCCGTTGCACAACTTGATCCCCGAGACGAACGATCTGCTCTCTCAAAGACGCTTTTCAGACGCGATCGCACGCATGAGCCTTACGAACCCCTTTCCTGAATTCACCGGACGTGTCTGCCCTGCTCCTTGCGAGGTAGCTTGTAATCTCGGGCTTCATAAAGCTCCATCAACGACAACGAACGAGCGCTATCCGATCTTGCGTGGCAAGCAGGCGTCGATCCGTTGCCTGTCGCCCAAGCAGATGCACCTCTCGTGAGCGTGATCGGATCGGGCCCAACCGGACTTGCTGTTGCTTGGGAGATGACACGACGCGGTTGGCGCATACATATCTACGAGAAGAGCGCCCGTCCAGGCGGACTACTGATGTATGGCATCCCGAATATGAAGCTGCCGAAATGGGTGGTGGAACGTCGTGTGGAGCTGATGCGCAAGAGCGGCATCGAGTTTATCTGTGGTGTTGATGCGACCAAGAACGCTGCAGACATCATTGCAAATTCCGATGCGGTCGTGATCGCTATCGGCGCCGGTATCGCACGCGATGTCGCCCTTCCTGGTCGTGAGCTGAGCGGGATACACTTCGCGCTTGAATATCTGAGCGAGGTAGAGAGCGCATTGCTCGAAGAACGAAACTGCACGATCGATGCTGCAGGCAAGGACGTGGTGGTGATCGGCGGTGGCGATACGGGCAACGATTGCGTAGCATGCGCGCTGCGTCAAGGCGCAAAGAGCATCACACAGGTCATTCGTGCAAAGCGAGCTCCCGAAGCGCATGAAATAGATGTTCAAGAAGTCTGGCCAGCAGAGCGAGCGGTCTTCTCGCAAGGATACGGACAGCGCGAGGCAGATGCGATCTATGGTAGCGACCCACGCATCTTCTCGACGGATACGATTGCATTCGGCGGGACTGAAAACGTGCAAAGCGTGCATATTCAGGAGCTTTCCTATGAGGGAGGACGCCATCTGGTCGAAAATACCGAAGCAGAGCTGCCCGCGCAACTCGTACTGATCGCAAAGGGCTTCACCGGAGCCGATGCGAGCGTATTCAAGGCATTCGGCGTAGAAGCTCCCCGCGTAGACCAAAAGGGTCATTGCCTGCATGAAGCGAGCAATGACAAAGACGCGCACATTTTTGTCGCCGGGGATGCAAAGCTGGGTTCCACGCTCGTTGTGAACGCCCTTGCAGATGCGCTCGCCTGCGCAGATGAGCTTGCGCGCTCCAACTGAAACGAGCAAGCGGATTCTCAAGTCGCAAGACAATGTTTCAGCTCGTTGTACGATCGCGCGCATTGAGCTGAAACGCCCAGCTGCACTCTATCGGTAAGGAGCTGTAACAAAAGAGCGCGATAGTTTACGCCTCTGAAAGCTACTCGAAACATTAGCACCGTAGTGTGAATAACGTCAGAACGAATGCGGTCGCGCAGAGTACTTGGACGAAGCGAGCATACCACAGCGCAGAGAAGGAGACCCCATGACGAACGTGTCAGACATCTATGGAACCATGGTGTTCAACGAAGGCGTGATGAAAGAGCGCCTACCGAAGGCAACCTATAAGGAGCTCATGCACACCATCAATGATGGCCAGCCGCTGAATCTCGACGTTGCCAACGTGGTTGCTCACGCCATGAAAGAATGGGCGATCGAAAACGGTGCGACCCATTTCACACACTGGTTTCAGCCGATGACAGGCGTTACGGCTGAGAAACACGACAGTTTC
>CABRGJ010000108.1 GCA_902470405.1 uncultured Eggerthella sp. | reverse complement strand
TCATTGCTTATGCGGTATTCGTCTTTGCAGCGCAAGGTAAGCGATCGGGAGGGTTGTTTGTTCTCTTTGGTCTTATCGGTGCAGCGCTCGCGCTCGCGCTCGCGGCGGTCTATTACTGGTATTGCTGGGGCACTACGCCAATAGCAAACGCGATAAATAGTGTTCTGATCTTTGAATCTTCTTCGCAGAGTGCAGGAGCTTATACGATCGACTCAAACAACCTGCTGAAGAACATGCGAGCATTTGTTGCTTCAAATGCATTCTTCTATCTTCTTCCACTTGCGGGTGTTGTTCTTGCTTGTTTCGTTCCGCTTCTCAAGCAGGTTTTCAGGACTACAGGCGGGCCTCTTTTGGTTTTATTTACGACCGTATTGGGCTTTTTTGCCCAAACGGTGGTAAGTGACGATTTTGTTCTTCGAAAAGCAGTGGTGATTCTTCCAACATTGCTCCTCTTGTTTTATTGTTGCTTCTTATGGTTGATCAAGTCCCCTGGAAAACAGTGGAGCATTGGTCGAAAGGCGATCATCTCTATTGCATCGCTTTTGACTTGTGCTGCGATGGCATACGTAACCTATTATCGATTGTTCCGAGCGAATAGCCCAACGTTCTCAAGGTTGGACTATTCGAGTTTTGATATTGTCCTTTTGCTGATTGAGTGCATGCTGGCAGTTGTTATCGTTCTTGTTTTCGTGGTCGCTATCGTGGCGAACAAAAGAAATGTTGCAGCAGGATCGTTGATCGTCTCAGTAGTGATTTGCATAGTGATCAACTCTTGTTTAGTGCTGAACCATAACATTTTCAATCAAACCTATACTGAAAAGAATGCGATGATCGAGTTGGGAGAAGTTGCAGATGGGAAAGTTATTGCGGGTGAATACGAAAATGGATTTACCCTATATAATGATATCTTGCCGCTTCTGAATGATTATGAGACGCTTACGAGGTATTTGAAGGAGAATCCAGATCTGCTCTATTTCGATTACTCGAACGCAAGATCATTTAGCGAGGATCCAGAAAGCCTTTACCAGCAGATCACAGAGGTTGAGCAATTTGAAAGAGCATATCAGACTTTCGGGCAGCAACGTAGCGTTTCTTTGTATGAGTCTGATCAATGAGCGATTTGCTTGAAATCGCAGAAACATACATGAGGAGATTACTATGGCGGAAAAAATACTTGTAACAGGTGCTGAGGGGTTCATCGGTAGCCACTTAACAGAAGAGCTGGTCAAGCATGGATACGATGTTAGAGCCTTCATTCTGTACAACTCGTTCAATAACTGGGGTTGGCTTGAGGATCTTCCTCAAGACATCATGGAGCATGTCGAAGTTTTTGCTGGTGATGTTCGCGATCCTAATGGCGTGCTTGAAGCGATGAAAGGCTGCGACGCCGTTTTCCATCTCGCCGCTCTTATAGCTATTCCGTTTAGCTATCACTCGCCAGATACCTATGTTGATACGAATATCAAAGGCACTCTGAATGTCCTTCAGGCTGCGCGCAAGCTTGATTTGGACAGAGTGCTCGTTACATCTACTTCAGAGGTTTACGGAACAGCTCAATATGTTCCTATCGATGAAAACCATCCTTATCAAGGGCAGTCTCCTTATTCTGCAACGAAGATTGGTGCAGACAGGCTGGCTGAATCCTTTTATCGATCATTTGACCTACCAGTGACCATTGTCCGCCCTTTCAATACGTATGGTCCAAGACAGTCGGCGCGCGCGGTCATTCCCACTATCATCACCCAATTGCTTGCTGGTAAAGAGGAGATCGAGCTTGGCTCTTTGACGCCGACAAGGGATTTCAATTACGTCAAGGATACTGCGAATGGATTCATCGAGATCTATAGATCCTCGAAAGCGATAGGCGAAGAGATCAATATCGCAACTCAGCAGGAGATCTCCATTGGAGAGCTCGCCGAGGAGCTCATCAGGCAGATCAACCCAAACGCGCGCATCGTATGCGACGAGGTTCGTCTCCGTCCTGAGAAGAGCGAGGTCAACCGATTGCTCGGGTCAAACGAAAAGATTCTGCGGTTGACCGACTGGCAACCACGGTACACGTTCGCGGAGGGGCTCGCTGAAACGATCGATTTCCTTAGGAATAATATCGATCGTTATAAGACCGATATTTATAATATCTAAGGTTTATCGGAGATTGCTTGACGTCTGAAGAAGAGGAGACCACCATGGCGGATATCCCCATTCCATTGTCTGTGCCCAATCTAAAAGGTCGCGAGCTTGAATTGGTGACCACGGCGGTCGAGACCGAATGGGTGTCGACGGGTGGTCCGTATGTTGAGCAATTCGAGAAAGATATAGCGGATTATATCGGTGTTGAAGATGCCGTTGCTTGTCAAAGCGGCACCGCTGGCATCCATACAGCGCTGATGGTGCTGGATATCACTGCAGACGATATGATTCTTGTGCCCGCGCTCACGTTCATAGCGGCTGTCAATCCTGTTGCGTACATTGGCGCAACCCCTCTTTTCCTCGATTGTGATTCTTCGCTCTGCATCGATCCGCAGAAGCTCGAGCGATTCTGCGAAGAAGAGTGTAGCTTTGTTGATGGATTGCTCAGACATGATGCGACAGGAAAGCCTGTTCGTGCCTTGATCGTGGTGCATGTTTTTGGAAATATGGCTGATATGGAGTCCATTGTTGCGATCGCGGATAAATACAATATTGCGATAATCGAAGATGCGACAGAGGCGCTTGGGACCTACTATACATCTGGAAAGTTCCAGGGTCGTTTCGCTGGCACGATAGGCGCGATAGGGGTCTTCTCATTCAATGGCAATAAGATCATCACCACGGGTGGCGGAGGTATGATCGTTTCGCATGACCAGGGGCTTCTCGATCATGCGGGGCATCTGACCACACAAGCCAAGAGTGATGTCGTCTATTTCGAGCATGACGAGATCGGCTATAACTATCGCATGACCAACTTACAGGCTGCATTAGGTATCGCTCAGCTTGAGCAGCTCGAATCATTTATCAAGACGAAGAACGATAATTACGACCATTATTTGAAGTCTCTGGATGGTCTAGAAGGATTTGAGCTTTTGGGTTTTCGTCCAGACACGAGGAGCAACAAGTGGTTCTATAGCCTTCTGTGCAACACGACAGACTGTTCGCGCGATAAAGTTATAGAGACCTTAGCCGCACACAAGATCCAGTCTCGCCCTGTTTGGGGTATCATTCCTGACCAAAAACCTTATGCAGGTGCTCTCGAATATCAAGTTGAACGAGCAAGGGACTATCGAGAGTTGATAGTCAATGTGCCTTGCAGTACCAATTTGACCCATGAAGAGGTCAATGCAGTCGTTGGTGTTCTCAGGAATATGGTCGATTGAGCGATCATTGACCAAAGCATGAGGGCTGAAGAAGATGTCTGAAGTCAAAGAGAAAATAGTGCTTATCGGTGGTGGCGGACATGCCCGTTCGGTCGTTGATGCAATCGAGCGCATGGGTGTTTATGACATCGTAGGTTTCGTCGATGCTGATCCGACGACGAGCTACAAGAGCTATCGGACCATCGGGTGTGATGATGATCTGGAGAGAATATATAAGAGCGGGGTTCATTTGGCCGTGATCTGCGTGGGCTTTCTTGGAAATTCGTCGCTCAGAAAAAAACTGTACGATCATGCGAAGAGCATAGGTTTTTCACTTCCTGTAATCATCGATCCTTCATCAGAGATTGCGGATGATGCTTCGATGGGCGAAGGCTCCTTTATCGGAAAGCTTGCGGTGGTCAATTCGAATGCACGTCTTGGCGTTATGACCATTGTCAACACGGCGGCGATCATCGAACATGATTGTCGTGTAGATGATTTTTCACATGTAGCTGTTAATGCAACGCTCTGTGGGGATGTATCTGTTGGGAGAGCGGTTCTTATCGGCGCTGGTTCCGTTGTGATCCAGGGTGTATCGATCGGAAGCGATGCTCTTGTGGGGGCAGGTGCGATCGTGCTCGGCAATGTGGCCGAGGGCGAAAGAGCAGTGGGGATATATGGCTGAAAGAAACGAACATAATACGCTGATTATTGCTGAAGCTGGTGTGAACCATAATGGCAGCCTGGAAACAGCAAAGCAGCTTGCTCGCATTGCTCAAGAAGCAGGCGCTGATGTGGTCAAATATCAAGTTTTTAAGTCCGAAGAATTGGTATCGAAGAATGCTGAAAAGGCAGACTATCAAAAGCAATCGACAGGCGGCGATGAAAGCCAGCTTGAGATGCTGAAGAAGCTTGAGCTTGGACTTGATGAGTTTGTTGAATTGAAGCATTACTGCGATTCGATCGGTATAGAATTCTGTGCGACGGCCTTCGACGAAGCGAGTGCGCGATTTCTTGTGGATGATATCGGAATCTCATTTGTGAAGATCCCCTCGGGCGATTTGAACAATTACCCTTATTTGGTGCAAGCGGCATCGTTTGGGCTTCCGGTCATAATGTCTTGTGGTATGGCTACACTTTCTGAGATCGTGGAGGCGCTTGATACCCTCAAGAAGAATGGAGCAGGGAAGATCACGCTGCTTCATTGCAATACACAGTATCCGACACCG
>CABRGJ010000107.1 GCA_902470405.1 uncultured Eggerthella sp. | reverse complement strand
CCTCGATGCTCTCGGGCGATGGGCCGATGAAGACAATGTCGTTATCGGCGCAGGCTCGAGCGAAATCAGCGTTTTCCGCCAAAAACCCGTAGCCTGGATGAATAGCATCGGCACCCGTATTCACCGCAGCTGCGATGATGGATGGGATGATGAGATAACTCTGATTCGCAGGTGCAGGGCCAATGCAAACAGCTTCGTCAGCGTACTGGACTGGCGCTGTATTGGCATCTTCGGTCGAATAGACCGCAACGGTCTTCACGCCTAGTTCTCTGCACGCACGCATGATGCGCAGAGCAACCTCACCTCTATTTGCGACTAGGACCTTATTGAACATTTATGCACTCTCCGGTCCAATAGCATCGTGAGAGGTGTGCGGCTCGATATAGAACAGCGGCGTGCCGAATTCGACCGGCGTTGCGTCTTCAAGGCAAATTTCACGCACCGTGCCCATTTCTTCAGAAGCGATCTCATTCATGAGTTTCATCGCTTCAACGATGCAAAGCGTTTGATTGGCAGAAACCTCGTCGCCCACCTTGACGAAGGGAGGCTCACCAGGAGCAGGAGCGGCATAGAACGTACCAACCATAGGAGCCTTGACGCAGTGCCAGGATGCGGGACGTGTGGCGTTTTCGACTGGGGTAGCAGGTGCAGCTTCAGCAGCAGGCGCAACCTGAGCAGTAGGTGCAGCTTCAGCAGCAGGTGTTGCGACTGCAGGAGCAGCGGAAGGAACACCGGGCATGCGGACTGCGATGCGACAGCCTTCTTCTTCGACGACGATCTCGCCCACGCCACTCTCCTCAGCTACGCGTACGAGCTCTCGAATTTGATTGATATCCACGTAATCCTCCTCTTTGGTCTGGCTTGACTCCTCTTCAAGAAGGAAATCAACCTTTTCAGATGTGCGATGCTTGCTCAAATACGTACGAGCCTCATTTGGGAACAAGGCGTACATGAGAACGTCTTCTTCAGATTTCGCGAGATCGCCGATCTCCTCTTCGAGCTCAGCGAATGTGGTGGTGACAAGCGAACCTGGAGCGATATTGGGGTCGAGCACCTGAGAATCGCCGACCACCTTGGTCACGATCTCCTGATCCATCGGGCCCGGTGCCTTGCCGTAGTAACCGCAGATGTAATCCTTCATCTCCTTAGAGACAACGCTCCAACGCTTACCGGTAAGGACGTTGAACACAGCTTGCGTGCCCACGATCTGAGACATCGGCGTTACGAGCGGCGGATAGCCCACTTCAGCACGCACGCGCGGAATCTCTTCCATGACCTCATCCAGACGATCGAGCGCATTTTGGATCTCGAGCTGACTGACGAGGTTCGACATCATGCCACCAGGAACCTGATGAGAATAGACCTTCATATGCGTAAGCGAAGAGACGCCGCGCTTGTAGTGACCGCGCTTGCGCACTTCCTCCCAGTATTCAGAGATCTCGAAGAGAAGGCCAAGATCGAGCCCTGTATCGTAGCGGCTTTCCTCAAGCGCCGCAACGATCATCTCGACTGCAGGATGCGAATTACCGAACGCCAAGGGCGCACTTGCCGTATCAGCGATAGCAGCGCCCGCTTCAGCAGACTTGATGATGTTAGCTGGTGCCATACCGCCAACATAGTGACAATGAACATGAACCGGCAAGCCAATCTCGGCGTTGAATGCCTTCACGATACGCTCGGTACGATATGGCGTGAGCATGCCCGCCATGTCCTTGATGGCGATGGAATCCGCACCTAGATCCTTCAGTTGCTGACCATATTCCAGGAAACTATCGAGTGTGTGAACAGGAGATACGGTATAGGAGATAGCCCCTTCGAAATGTCCGCCGCATTCTTTGATGGCTTCTGCGTTGTCGACGACATTGCGGATGTCGTTCAGTGCGTCGAATACGCGGAAAACATCGATGCCATTACGATGAGCGGCTTCGATGAAACGGAAGCAGACTTCGCGCGAATAGTGCTTGTAACCGACCAGATTCTGGCCACGCGAGAGCATGGAAAGACGAGTGTTCGGTGTTTTCGATTTGATGAGCCTCAAGCGATCCCAAGGATTCTCATCGAGGAATCGCAGACACGTATCGAATGTCGCACCGCCCCAAGCTTCAATGGCCCAGTATCCAACGCGATCCATCTTGGGCAAAATGGGCAGCATGTCGCCGATGGACATACGTGTTGCCCAAAGGCTCTGCTGTCCGTCGCGGATGGTGGTGTCCATAAGTTGAAGTTTTGCCAAAGTGACTCGCACCTCCTTGTCAAAGTGCACCCATGAGCGGGTGGCTTAATGGTGAACGATAATTATACGACACGAGGCGCCTATCGCGCCTCGCAAAAGTCGGTATTTTAGGTCAGAGTGACTAAAGATTAGACGCGAGTGACATAACGACCATCGCGCGTGTCGATACGCAGGATGTCGCCGTTATCGATGAACATGGGGACCTGGATGGTAGCGCCCGTCTCGAGTGTTGCAGGCTTCGTACCACCCTGCACCGTATCGCCCTTAAAACCAGGCTCGGTATCGGTAACCTCGAGCTCGACGAACATCTGCGGTTCCAGACCGATCAATTCATCGCCTGCATAGAGCAAAGTGACCTCGTCGTTCTCTTTAAGCCACTGCTGGGTCTCGCCAACGATATCAGCAGCCAGCGCGATCTGATCGTAGGTGCTCGGGTCCATGAAATGAAAATCGGCACCATCGTTATAGAGATATTGCATGACCTTCTTCTCAAGACGGAGCGAATCGAACTTCGTACCAGAATTGAAGGTATAGTCGACCACGCGACCCGAACGAATATCGCGCAGCTTAGTGCGGACAAACGCGCCACCCTTACCAGGTTTCACATGCTGAAATTCGATGATGACCCAGAGTTTGTCCTTATATTCGATGCACATTCCATTACGGAAGTCTGCTGTAGAGATTGCCACAGGTGTTCCTCGTTTCTTGACTCGTTATTCAGCGTGATAGTGGGTCTATTATAACCATCTCATGCGTACTTTGGGTAATAACCTCGAAACCTGTTTCGGTAACGACCCCAAAATCTTCAAGTCTCATGCCGAATTCTCCCGGCAGATAGATACCAGGTTCTACCGTGAGCACCGCGCCTGCCTTGAGCGGTTCTTTGTTGCGTGGAGCAAGTGAAGGATCCTCATGGATATCGATGCCAAGGCTATGCCCCAGCCCATGTCCCATTTTCTTCTCGAAACCGCGTGCCGCAAGGATATCTTCAGCATGGGCATGGATCTCAGCGCCGGTTTTTCCTGCCTGTAGGACCGTTTCGCAAGATTCGTTCGCCTCGCGGATCGCTTCATACGCTGCTCGCAAGGTCTCGCTCGGCTCACCGATGAAGACCGTACGCGTCATGTCCGAGCAATATCCTGCAAATCGCGCGCCAAAATCCATTACGACCGCATTGCCTACGACAAGTGGCGTATCGTCTGGGATCGCATGCGGACTTGCTGCATGAGCACCACTTGCCACGATGGTCGGGAATGCAAGCCCACTTGCGCCTTGCTCGAGCATGAAAGCATCGAGCGCACGTTGAACCTGCACTTCAGTCATACCTGGTTCGATGAAGGAAACGATGAATGAAAAGGCTGCGTCCGTGATCGATTGCGCCTTGCGCATGAGAGCGATCTCGAGATCGTCCTTGATGCTCCGCAAGCCTTCAATAAGGCCCTGTTCGCATGCGAATTCGATACCACAAGAAGCATCAGCGTTTGCTTTTTCAAGCTCATGAAACTCGCGTAATGTGAGCGTATCCTCGATAGCGACGCTGATCACGCACGAATCTTCGCCTATCGAAGCGCTTCTTGCGCGCGAAACAGCAGCGAGCTCCCGCTCTCCCTCAAGTATACCTACGAGCCATTTCGCATGAGGGATCGGTTCGGTCGAGATCTCGAAGATGCTACCGGATGCTGCCTGCTCAAGGGCTGAGACATAGCGAGAATCGGTGTGGATGATCGCACGGTCTGGGGTGATAAGGAGTGCATGAGCGGGCTCGTCATCGAATACGCCAACAAAAGCACTCGCCCATTTGATATTCGAAAGATCACGTACATAACACGCGTCGAGCGTACGCGCTGCTAATAGTGCTCTGACACGCTCAACACGTCGCGCAGCCGCGAGCAGGAAATCATTTCGAGACACACGCTCAAGAAGCAGCGATTCGCCATCCAAAGCACCGCGATCGTGCGCGGCATCGCAAAGAGCATCACAGATCATCGGCATGCTCGCATCAAGCTAGGCTCTGTTGCCAAGCAACAAGGTGCTCCCGAACGAATTCAGGCTCAAGGCTTACCACTTCCCACTCCCCAACATCGCGAGGCAGTACGAAACGAAGCGTATTCGAACGGACTTTCTTATCGGAGAACATCAACTCGAGCAAGCGATCCGGACTGGCATGGAAATCGAGTGCTGGGAGCCCGAGCGTATCGAGCAGTTCGTCTTGCGAACGCACAAGATCGACCGAAGTTCCCAAACGAGCTGCTGCCAAACGCGCTGCGAAACGCATTCCTTCAGCTACCGCAGCACCGTGGGAGTAGTGGCCATATCCCGCCTCGGTCTCGATCGCATGCGCGAGCGTGTGCCCGTAGTTTAGGCA
>CABRGJ010000106.1 GCA_902470405.1 uncultured Eggerthella sp. | reverse complement strand
GCTACTGCGCTCGATCTAGTGGGCGAGCGTATTCCTGGAGGTTATCCTGTCTGCGTGAAGCCGGCTCGCGGTGGCTCTGCATATGGCGTTCATAAGGTCGAACGTCAAGAAGACCTGGGCGCTGCCATTCTTGATGCCCTCACGTTCGATAGCGAGGTGCTCATCGAACAGTGGATCGATGGGGTCGAGCTTTCGGTTGCTATTTTGGGCAATGGCTGGGATGCGACGGCACTGCCGCCAGTCGAGATCGTGTCGCGCAGCGGCCTATTCCTTACTGAAGAGCGCTTTGACGATGACGCGGTCGACTATTACACACCCGTGCGTCTCGAATCGCTTCATGCCGATCCCTCGCTTGCTCAGTCGATCCGCAGCGAGATCGAGCGCGCAGCGATCGAGGTCTATCAGGCGTTCAATGTGCAGGACTTGGGTCGTGTTGACTTGATCTGGGATGGTGCTCAGGCGCGCATCCTCGAAGTGAATGTCTCGCCAGGCATGACCGAACACTCGCTCTTCCCGATGGCCTGCGAAGCAGCAGGTCTGAGCTTGCCTGCGGTTCTCGATCGTCTGGTCACGCGTCCGCGCTAGCTCTTGTACCTGGCTCCTCAGTCGAGCTTTGCCTGATATTGCGAACTTCGAAGCAGCTGCTTTTGCGGCTGCTTTTTGTTGGGGTGAAAGCGGGATTTTCGAAGATACGATGAAGGATATAACGTGACGGAAACAAGTGACGCAGCCTCGGTTGTTTTTGGCGTCGTGCGTGAGAGAAGTAGCTATAATAGAGCCTGAACTCATTTCGGATGATGCGCTCTCATCGGTCATTCGGAAAGGGTTCATGCATTATTACAAGCATTACTTCTTAAGGGGGATACTATGGGAAGATTTGTTACGTTTCTTCTCGGTGGCGCTATCGGTGCAGGTATCGCTTTACTGGCGACTCCGCGCACGGGTGCTCAGAATCGCGCTCTGATCGCCGATTCGCTGAACGAGAACTATCCGGAAGCGATGAAGGCTGTTACCAACACCACGAATCAGGTCGTCGATGCTGCTGCGGCAACTTCGACTAAGGTCATCAATACGGTTTGGGACAAAGGCGCTGAAGTAAAAAAGGATCTGACCAATCGCGCACAGCAGACCGCTCCGATGGTCGTAGAGAAGAATGACGAACTGCGCGACAAGATCGATGCTGCTCGTGAACGTATCGCAGCGCAGGTAGCCAAGAACGCCGAAGCTGTTCAGGACACTGCGGCTGAAAAGGTTCCTGCTGCGGTCGATGCTGCTAAGAATGCAGGCGCAGCAGTGAAGGAAGCTGCACAAAGTGCTACTGATGCAGCAAAAGACGTTGCGCAAAGTGCTGCTGAGGCAGCGAAAGGCGCTGCTAAGGGCGTTGCAGAGACTGCCAAGAAGACAGCGAAGAGCGCAGCGAGCGCTGCCAAGGATGCAACCTCCAAGAAGTAAATTCGCACGAGACCGATCGGTCATCGTCGTTCATTTCGATAAGGCACTCCTCGGGGTGCCTTATTGCTCGTCCGAGGGGCTATGGAAGATATCTATACAACGCACGAATTGATGGGTGTTCGGGTCGAACACGCGAAGAAGCCAGGTAAGCGGATCGGCCGTGTGCGCCATTTCATCTTCCATCCGCACGATCTGCGTGTTGTAGGATTCGCGGTGAAACGTCCCGATGCGGCGCTCATGTTCCATCGCTCCGATATTTTTGTCGCGCTCGATGGGTATCAGGTGGTCGAGGGGGCCATCATGATCAACGATGAGAACGAATCGACCGGCCGAGCGGCATACAAGCGCCTCGGCATTTCATGGGATGAATGCGTCATTTGGCAGGGGCTTCCGCTCATGACCGAAGACGAACAGCGCCTCGGTTATGTGGGCGATGTCTCATTCGATGCAAAAACAGGCGAGGTGGTCTCGCTCAAGGTCGATAAAGGCGCTTCTGTAGACTTTTTGCTCGGCTCTTCAGAATTACCTGCAAACCTCATCGAAGGTTTTAAGATCGGTATCGGCGACAATCTTTCCAAGGTGTCGGAAGATGATTTCTTTCGAGGGGCGATCGTTGTGCGTCCTGAAGCGCTCTCGCTTGAGCGCGAAGGTGGCATGGCTGAACGCGCGGGCGCTGGCGCGGCGATAGCTGCTCACAAGGTCGGCGAAGCCAAGAATAAGGCCACCGAAAAGCTGAACGAAACAGTAAAGCGCAAGGTCAATGATGCTGCTCAGAAGGCGGGCGACGCGGTGAACAAGGGAGCTTACAACCTAGGCGTGCAACTTTCCAAGACGCGCGGCATGTTCTCCAACTTCAAAGAAGAATACAAGAAGGCGCTTGAAGGCGATAAGAGCGATGAGTAATGTTGAGATAGCCCCAGAGATCCCAGAGCCCGATTTTGAAGAGACAGAAGCTGCTTTCGAAGAGTCTTTAGGTTCGAATTTCGGGACGGCCTCCATCATCGAAGAAGAGCGAAGAGCCTCTAACGAACAGATGGAGAAGGAACATCGGGCACGCTCGGTGTTCACCTCGATGCGTCAGATATCGATCCGCGATCGTCGAGTGGCGGGCGTGCTTGCGATGACGCTCGGAGCATTCGGTATGCATAAATTCTATCTGGGCTACCACGATCAGGGGTTCATCCTTTTGCTTGCTTCCATCTTGCTGGGTCTCGTGTCGTTCGGTCTGGGTGTCCTAGCTATTTGGATGGTGGCATTCGCTGAAGGGATGAACTATCTCTCGCTTTCCCAGCAAGAATTCGAGAGGATCTATGTAGAGGAAACGCATAACTGGTTCTAGGAAGTTCTGCCCACGGGTCTTTTACGATATAATATGCTGCGATCTTGCGCGGCTTTCAAGATCTTGCAGATTGCCGTGCGTCGAAAGAGAAATGATGCATCATAAGGGTGCATTGATAAGGAGGGAACCATGCCTACCATTACTCGCGATCAGGTCCGCGTCCCTGCAGACGTCATGCCTGAGGCACGTGAAAACTACATCGACAACTACATGAAGGCGACTCGTGGTACGGGCCGTTTGATGTTGTTCGCTTGCGATCAGAAGATCGAGCATCTGAACAAGGATTTCTATGGTGAAGGCATCGATCCGTCCGACCTTGAGCCCGAACATCTCTTTGAGATCGGCAGCCAGGGCACCATCGGTGTGCTCGCTGGTCAGCGTGGTCTCATCGCTCAGTATGCGAACGACTATCCTGAGATCAATTATCTTGTGAAGATGAATTCTAAGACCAACCTTGTAAAAGGCTCTCAGGACGATCCGTATTCGCCTCAGCTCTACGATCTGGAAGCCGTGCTCGCGATGCGCGAAGCTGGCGTGAACATCGTTGGTTTAGGCTACACCATCTATCTGGGCTCCGAATACGAATCGACCATGATGGCTGAAGCGGGCGAGCTCATCGCTGAGGCTCATGCTCAGGGCCTGCTCGTTGTTTTGTGGATCTACCCGCGCGGCAAGGCAGTGCCTGACGAGAAGGACCCCGATCTTATCGCTGGCGCAGCAGGCGTTGCGCTGTGCTTGGGCGCAGACTTCGTGAAGGTCAATCCTCCAAAGGCAACCGACGATCGCACTTCTGCTCAGAACCTCAAGATCGCATCGACCGCTGCTGGTCGTACGGGTCTGGTTTGCGCAGGCGGCTCGAAGGAAGATGCATCCGTGTTCCTGTCCGATCTTCATGATCAGATCCATGTCGGTGGTGCATGTGGTAATGCAACAGGCCGCAATATCCATATGCGCTCGACCGAGGAAGCGGTTCGTCTCACCAAGGCCATTTCCGCTATCACGCTCGCAGACTATAGCGTTGAGGATGCACTCGCAGTCTTCAACGGCGAAAAGGATTTCAGCCTGTAGTAGCTGAGATGGATGAAGTCCACATCGGGCTTCGCGAATAGAACAATCGAAAACGGGAGGTGCTTCGTAAGAGTGCTTCCCGTTTTGTTTTGAGGTGCAGAAAGGAGCCATGGAAGGCCATGGTGGTATTCGATGCATCTCTTTTTCGATTGATGGGCAGCCTTGTCGCCCTGGCAGCGCTCTTTGTGATCTTGCTTGCGATATCGGTGATCGACTGGCGAACGCGCAGGATTCCGATCATCACGCTTATCATGTTGCGCTTGGTCGTGCTGGGAGCCGATGTGGTTTTAGGCTCGCCAGAACCAGTGCTCAAGGGCTTTGCGGAATCGCTCGTTACGGCGTTTCTCTTCGTGGGCGCATTGCTCGCGTTAAAAGGCATGATGGAGCGATCGCTCCATAAGGACTGCATGGGTTTAGGAGACGTGAAGCTACTCGGTGCAGGTTGCCTATTCCTCGATCTTGAGCAGGCAATGGTGGCTCTTGCGCTTGCTTCAGTTATGGGCATTGCTATCGCGCTCTATGTTCGGGTGACGCGTGGAGAGGCTACCTTCCCGTTCGGACCGGCATTATGTTGCGGTCTATTCGTGGCGCTATTTCTGTAGAGGAGGAAAAGAAAAAAAGCTCTCGTTTTCGAGAGCTTTCCATGTTGCAACTGGTGCCCGAGGCGAGATTTGAACTCGCACGTCTTTCGACAACGGTTTTTGAGACCGCCGCGTCTGCCATTCCGCCACTCGGGCGCGGGAGATTCATTATAACCC
>CABRGJ010000105.1 GCA_902470405.1 uncultured Eggerthella sp. | reverse complement strand
TGCTTTTGAGTGGCTGACCGATCAGGCTTCTGGCTTTGCGAACATCCTGCCTGAAGCCAGTAAATGGGTCGACATCATCATCAAATTCGAGATCGGTTTCGGTTTCGGTTTCGAGTTGCCGCTCGTGGTGTTCTATCTGGTCATGTTCAATATCGTGCCGTACGACAAGCTTCGTAAGAGCTGGCGCTACGTCTACATTGGCTTGCTCATCTTCTCTGCGATGGTCACGCCAGATGCTTCTCCTGTCACCATGGGCCTTATGTTCGCCGCGCTCGTACTGCTCTATGAATTAAGCCTGTTGGTCGCGCGTATTGCGCTTCGCAAACGCAAGAAGACCCAGGAAGAGAAGGCGGCTATCGAAGAGCAAGAAGCTGAAGAAGCACGCGAAGAACTGCGGCAGCTCAAGCGCGATTTCGACGAGCATCTGTGGGGTAGCGAGGATGAACCTGTGCTCCAAAAAGAAACCATTACCGCAGAAGCGCAGGAAACCAAGGAGAATTAATGCACGAGTTGGGCATCATGACAGGCGTGATGGAGTCGGTGGGTAACGCTGCTCGTGAAGCCGGTGCTACGCGCGTGCTGAAGGTCTCGCTTTCGGTCGGCGTGATGACCGAAGCGATCGAGGACGCGCTCCAGTTCGCTTTCGAAGCGCTTTCAGAAAGCGATCCATATTTCGAGGGTGCTATGCTCGAGATCGAGATGATTCAACCGAAGAGCATTTGCACGCAGTGCGGTAACGAATTCACGCACGATCGCTTTCACATGACCTGCCCTGAATGTGGCAGCCCGCTCCTTCAGTTGCTTGAAGGAAAAGAATTGCATATAACTTCGATCGAGGTAGATGTACCTGACGAAGAGGATGAAGAGGAGTAACGCTATGCAGATCGATCTCCATCAGCCGATCCTAGATAAGAACGATCGTCTTGCTGACGAGAATCGTCAGCTTTTCAAGGACAAGAAAGTCTTTGTTTTGGACTTGTTGGCCTCACCTGGTTCTGGCAAGACTTCAACGATCTTGGCAACCATCGAAGCACTGCGCGACGAATTCAATATTGCGGTGATTGAGGGAGACATCGCTTCCTCGGTCGATTCTGAGAAGATCAAGGAACAAGGTACTGCAGCAGTTCAGATCAACACAGGCGGCGCATGCCATCTGGAAAGCGCGATGATCCGTCGTGCGGTCGAGGTGCTCGATCTGGACAATCTCGACCTCATCATCATCGAGAACGTGGGCAATTTGGTATGCCCAACCGATTTCGATCTGGGCGAGAACATGAAGGCGATGATCCTTTCGGTTCCTGAAGGCGACGACAAGCCGCTCAAGTACCCAGGTGTTTTCCAGGCCGCATCGGCTATCGTGCTTAACAAGATCGATACCGCACCCGTCTTCAATTTCGACCAAGAGCTTTTTTACGAACATATTAAGAATCTCAATCCTACGGCACCTATCTTTCCGATGTCTGCTACAAATGGTAAAGGCGTTGATGCATGGGCAGAATGGCTCGCAGAGCAGATTCGCGCACTCTAAACAAGGCCCCGGGAACCTTGCGCAAGCGTAAGTGATTCTGCGACATCGATCGCGCAGAAGGGTTGAAAAGCCACAGCACAGAGGGGGAGCTATGGATCTCGAGCAGAAGTACACCTTGAGCGTAAAGGCGCTGAAGGATTATGCCGATCAGGCGCATTTCACCGATGCGGTGCTCGGGCTTTCTGGCGGTATTGATTCTGCGCTCGTGGCGGTTATGTGTGTCGATGCGTTTGGCGCCGATCATGTGCATACCTATATGCTGCCCGGTCCATATTCGACCGATCATTCCATTTCGGATGCTGAAGCGCTTGCACATAATCTTGGGATCAAGACCGAAGCGATCTCGATCGTTGGC
Source organism: uncultured Eggerthella sp. (assembly GCA_902470405.1). Classification (GTDB taxonomy): domain Bacteria; phylum Actinomycetota; class Coriobacteriia; order Coriobacteriales; family Eggerthellaceae; genus Anaerotardibacter. The sequence continues at coordinate 2,827 of CABRGJ010000105.1, read as the reverse complement.
CCGTACGAAGCCTTTGTGAAAGCGCTCGAGCCGAGCGTAGGCGGAAAGCTCGAAGGTCTTGCGTCTGAGAATACACAAGCGCGTTGTCGAATGGTGTGCATCATGGCGCTTTCGAATGCGTTCGGTTGGATGATGGTGAATACGGGCAATAAGAGCGAAGCGGCTATGGGCTTCTCGACGCTCTATGGCGACACGTCCGGTGCGTTCGCGCCGATCGGCGGCCTCTATAAGACCGATGTGTTCGCGCTTTCCCGTTGGGTGAATGAGCGCGCGGTGGCAGAAGGCAAGGTAGCGCCGATTCCCGAGCACATTATCACGAAGCCTCCCAGTGCTGAACTTTCTCCTGGCGCAGAAGACGAAAAAGCGCTCGGCATCGACTATGAAACGCTCGACAAGATCCTTATTGCTCATTTCGAGCAGGGCAAGAGCGCCGAAGAGATCGTTGCTGCAGGTTTCGATGCTGACGAAGTGGCCTACGCGATCCGCCGTACGAACTCCTACGCCTTCAAGCGTGCGGTCGAGCCGCCATTTCCTGATGTGAAGTTCTATTAGTTTGAGGGAAGATCGGTTCCTACTCTAGATCTGGGAAGAGCATCCAGGCGCGTTTGATTTGCGTGATGCAGAAATGCCCTAATTGACGTACGCTACAACGTACGCTACAATCAGGTCGGAGGGGATTGGCATGACTTCTATTTCCGCAACAAATCTTCGCAAAGACCTCTATCGAACGATCGAGCAGGTAAATGAAAGCTGCACGCCTGTTATGGTTACGAACAGCAAAGGCAAGGGTGCGGTTCTTGTGGGCGAAGACGAATGGGCGGCTATTGAAGAAACTCTTTATCTTATGGGCATCCCCGGAATGGCCGAGTCGTTGATCGAGGGAATGCAGGCAGATCCCGAAGATTGCGTTTCCGAAGACGAGCTTAATTGGTAGTCCATGTATCTTGTTCGTTTTACTAAGCAGGCAGCAAAAGATGCTGAAAAACTCAAAGCGGCTGGCCTTGACGCGAAGGCAAAACGTCTTGTAGAGATCGTTCGCAAAGATCCTTTTCAAACACCTCCAGCTTACGAAGGCTTAGTAGGGAATTTGACGGGACTCTACTCCAGGCGAATCAGTCTCAAGCATCGTTTTGTATATGAGGTGATTCCTGGTGAAATTCGTGAAGGCGACACAGCATATGACGGAATCATCAAAGTAGTGCGGATGTGGTCTCACTACGATCATTTACGCTAGCTTTGCAAGGTTAGGGGTTGTCGCGGCCTTCTTTTATGCACAACTTGTGTGCTTCGTTACCGTTTTATGAACCTAAGTGACAAACGCACACATTTTCTTAATGCTTGCTTGCATTCATGGTAAAAGTTGATAGTATTATCAGGGTTAGCACTCGACATTGAAGAGTGCTAATTGCTATCTGACGCTGTTGCAGCATGTTTGATCAGCTGCCTAACTCGGACAGCGCGCACAGAGGCAAGCCAGGTAATAAGGCATTCATAAAGAGGATGCATCAAAGAAAGGGAGTACGTACATGAATTTGAAGCCGCTCGGTGATCGCATCATCGTCAAGCAGGACGAGGCTCAGGAAACCACAGCAGGTGGTCTCTACATCGCTCCTGATTCCAAGGAAAAGCCTCAGACCGGCGTTGTTCTCGCAGTTGGCGAAGGTCGCATCAACAACAAAGGCCAGCATCTTCCTATGCCGGTGAAAGTAGGCGATCGCGTTCTTTATGGCAAATTCGGTGGTACCGAAGTCGACGTGGATGGCGAGGCAGTGCTCATTTTGCGCGCAGACGATATCTACGCCGTATATACCGCGTAGTTCGCGTTATCTATTCACGTTTCTACGAACACGTATTGATATTTGAAAGGACATTAACTCATGGCAAAAGAGATTTTGTTTGATGCAGACGCACGCAGCGGAATGGCTGCTGGCGTTAAGAAGCTTGCAGATGCGGTCAAGGGGACGCTTGGTCCCAAGGGTCGCTACGTTGCACTCGAGCGCTCTTTTGGTGCTCCGCTCGTTACTAACGACGGCGTTACGGTTGCGCGTGAGATCGATCTCGAGAATCCAGTCGAGAATATGGGCGCTCAGCTCGTCCGCGAAGCTGCGGTGAAGACCAACGATGTTGCAGGTGACGGTACAACCACCGCTACCTTGCTCGCAGATGTTATCGTAGGCGAGGGTCTGCGCAATGTTACCGCTGGCGCAGATGCGCTGGGCATTCGTCGTGGTATCGAAGTCGCGACCGAGGCTGTTGTTGAAGCGATCAAGAACGACGCTCAGGCAGTCACCACCGAAGATCAGGTCGCTAATGTTGGTACTATTTCTGCTGGTGACGAGGTTATTGGCAAGAAGATCGCAGAGGCGATGGAAGCCGTCGGCAAAGATGGCGCTATCTCTGTTGAAGAGTCTCAGACCTTCGGCATCGATATCGACATCGTTCAAGGTATGCAGTACGACCGCGGCTACATCTCTCCCTACATGGCGACCGATACCGAGCGCATGGAAGCAGTGCTCGCAGAGCCGTTCATCCTGCTCACCGACCTCAAGGTATCCTCGATCCAGGACCTCATTCCTTTGCTCGAGCAGGTCATGAAGTCTGGCCGTCCGCTCCTCATCGTTGCTGAAGACGTTGAAGGCGAGGCACTGGGTACGCTGCTTCTGAACAAGCTGCGTGGCACGCTGAATGTCGTTGCGATCAAGGCTCCTGGCTTTGGTGATCGTCGTGCGCGCATCCTTGAGGACATCGCGGTCGTGACCGGCGGCAAGGTCGTTTCCAAGGACTTCGGCATGACGCTTGCAGATGTGAAGCTCGAGGACCTGGGTAC
>CABRGJ010000104.1 GCA_902470405.1 uncultured Eggerthella sp. | reverse complement strand
GCTTTAGTGAATCATATGCGATGGAGGATGCTGTGAAGATCGCGATCAGTGGACTAGGTAAAGCAGGCAAAGCGCTCGCTGAATACATACTCGAGAAGACCGACGATACGCTGGTTTGCGCAATCTGTCGAGACGAAAGTGCAGCGGCCGATCTCAGCATCGCAGAAGCCCTCAAATATCCCAGCAAACGAATGCATGCCTGTCCGGTCATCCCGATCTCGAAAGCAGCAAGTCACCCAGCCATGAAAGAGGTCGAGGTGCTGATCGATTTTTCAAGCTCGAAGTTCACGACACAGCTATGTGACCTCTGCTGTGAAGTCGGTTGCAATCTAGTCGTTTGCACCACGAATCACGAAGAGTCCGCATTCGAAGCTATGCAGAAGAGAGCAAACCAAGAACAGCTCGGTATCGTTTATGCACCGAACATCACGCTCGGCATCAATCTGCTCATCGAGGTGACGCGCAGGCTCTCGCGTCTTCTACCAGATTTCGATTTCGCCATCATGGAACGCCATCGAGCAGACAAAGCCCCTGTTACGGCCACCGCGCAAATGATCGCGAATGCTGCCGAAGATCACGATGTGAGCATCTCATATATGCGTGCAGGTGGCTATGTGGGAGTACATGAGCTCACTGCTGCTAGCGAAAACGAGCGCATCACTATCATTCATGAATCCTTCTCGCGCAGCGCTTTTGCTAACGGCGCAGTGCTCGCCGCTCATTTTGTTGCACGCAAGAAAGGTTTCTTCACCATGCAGGATGTTTTGAAGAGCCTCGATGTTTAACCGGCATCCGTAGCCTGTCGCATACCGCAATAGATATGGCAAAACACAAAGCTCCGACCAAACCGGTCGGAGCTTTGCATGTGATCATATGGTCTTAACTGCCTAAAGCTATCTCAGAACAGATTAATCAACGATCTCTTCGAGCGTGATCTCAAAGTTCAAGTCCTTGCCAGCCATCTCGTGGTTCATATCGAATACCACGTCATCATCAGTGACCTCAACAACCTTGACGGGAAACGCTTGGCCGCCTGGAGCTTGCATGTAGACCGTCAGACCGATCGGAAGATCGTCAACGTCAGGCACATTCTCACGCGGGATGCGCTGAACCAACTGCTCATCGCGTTCGCCGTATGCATCTGCGGCAGGGATATGGACCTTTTTGGTCTGCCCTACGGCCATCTCATTCACCGCCGCATCAAACCCAGGGATCATCATGCCTGCCATACAAGTGAATTCAAGCGGTTCGCCGCGCTCGACCGAAGAATCGAAAACCGTACCGTCGTCAAACGTGCCAATATAGTTGACACGTACTTTCTTGCCTTCATTGCTCATGGTGCTTCCTTTCATGAAGAGAGCAGTTCTCATCTTTGTAGTGTAGCGCATGTTCACAAAGCGCTCTTCAAGCGACACAGAGCCGTCATACAAGGCTGGTTTTGCTCGCCCGCGCGCATGCTCTTGACAAAGCAGTCGTGAGCCTTTCATGGGCTAATCGCTATTCGGGATCGCCCGGATGGGGATGATTGTCAAAATACCCCGTTTGACCTCGCACGTTCCAAGCGCATGCAACCAGGAACATCACGATGATGAACGTGATGACCGCTGCTGGATTGAGCTGTCCTTGAGAGATCTTGCTTGCTAGGTCCCAGAGCTCGAGCAAGCCATAGAGCGTCACGATCCAGAAGAAGACCGTGATCTTGCTGGGATTCTTCGCTCCGATAATGCCCGATATCGCGACCACGATGCCTACGATACCCGCTACCAACGTCTCTCCGCCTAACACGACTCCAGGAATGAGATCGGCCGACTTGATGCCGAAGAATTCTGCAAGCACGACAAAAACTGCACCCACCGAAGCCATCACGACCGCGAGCACGAACATGAATGCGCAGCAATAGAACATGCGTGTCTGCCATTTCGAATATTTGCTCGCATCGAACGAAAGAAGCTTTCCCCCGAATATCCTTTCCAGTATGAAGAAGGGGCGCCAACGCGCCCCTACCATCCTATCAAGTCAAGCCCCCATTCGAAAGTCTACGAACGGACTTCGGCACCCGTTGCGCCACACACCTTCTTGACGAGTCGCTCATGTTGCTTGTTGACCTCTTCAGTCGTAAGCGTTTTATCAGCGCTGCGGTATTCAAGCGCATATGCCATAGATTTCTTCCCCGCACCTAGACGATCTGCATCACGATATACGTCGAAGAGCTGGATGCTCGAGAGCAATTTACCGCCCGCAGAAGTCATGACTTGTGTCAGCTTCTCGTTCGTGACCGCCTCATCGACCACGAATGCGACGTCCATGGAAACTGCCGGGAAGAGCGGGACATCGACGTAATCACGCGAAGGCTGGCTTGTCTTCACGAGCGCGTCAAGATCGAGCTCGAAAGCGACCACAGGAGCATTCGCCTCATACGCATCGACCGCCAGCGGATGGATCTCACCAACCCAACCGAGCACCGTGCCGCCTGACAGTACCTGCGCTGCACGGCCTGGCTGCAGATGTGGTGCCTCTTCTGCAGAGAGTGCCTTGAAACGCACTTTTGGCGTGGCAAGCTCATGCAGAAGGCTCTCGATGATACCTTTGCCATCGAAGAAATCGAAGGGGGCTGGCGTGTTATTCCACGCGGGATCGCCCATAGCGCCCGCCAAAACCGCAGCGACGCGCTCCTTTTCCTTGGGCTTCTTCTTGCCTTCCGAAGCGAAGAAGACACGACCCATCTCATAGAGTTGAACGTTCTTAACGCCATAGCTCTGATTGTATGCGATCGAATGCAGCAATCCCGGGATGATGGACTGGCGCATGATGGACTGCTCGGCATTGAGCGGATTGATCAGCTCAACAGGCATGCCCAGATCATCCTTGCTCATGCGCAGCTTGTCCAGATCACCAGGCTCTGCAAACGAATAGGTGACCGTCTCATTAAGACCTGATGCACGCAGGGCATCATTGATCTTCGCGATCTTCTGCTCTGCAGCCGTGCGCTTGCCAACGCGACCAGCGCCTGCTGGCAAGGTCGGCTCGATCTGGTCCATGCCATAGAGACGCAGGACCTCCTCGTAAAGATCGATCTCACGCTCAAGATCGGGACGGAACGTAGGCGCGAGCACATGGAGCAGTTCGCCTTCGATGCATCCTGCGGCTTCTGAGGTTGCCGCATCCGCCACTGCGACCGCACAACCCAAACGCGTGAGCGTCGAGACGATATAATCGCGATCGATATGCGCACCCATCATGGCGTTGAAGCGCGGGATGCGGAAGTCGAGCATGATCGGCTCGGTCTTCTGTTCCCATACATCAACAATGCCAGGGCGCACTGTGCCACCTGATATCTCAGCAATGAGGGCTGCTGCTGCATCGGAGAATGCCCCGATGGGATTATCGTCAACCCCACGTTCATAACGAAGCGAAGATTCGCTGATGAGGCCTAGATTGCGACTTGTGCGGCTGGTATGGCCGCTGTTGAAAGTAGCTGCCTCAAGCAAGATCGTAGTCGTTTTGTCGGTGACCTCGGTATCGAGCCCGCCCATGACGCCCGCAAGAGCGACCGCGCCCTCAGGTGTAGCGATGACGCTCATATCGGGCATGAGCATGCGCTCTTCCCCATCAAGCGTGGTGAGCTTCTCGCCCTTTTCGGCAGGGCGTACGATGATGTGAACTTTCCCGTCCTTCGCAAGTTTATCGTAGTCGAACGCATGAAGCGGCTGACCGAGCAAGAAGAGAATGTAGTTAGTCGCATCAACAATGTTGTTAATGGAGCGCGCACCCGCTGCCACGACGCGCGCAGCCAGCCAATCGGGGCTCGGTCCGACTTTCACGTTCTCGATCACGCGAGCGGTATAGCGATTACAACGCGTAGGATCGGAGATGGTCACCTCGACCGAATTTGCAGTCGGCTCAAGGTCCTGATTTTCGCCCAAGTTGAAGATGGGGTCGTCTAACGGATCAGTGAAATCCTCTTCATACATCGCACCGACTTCTCGCGCCATGCCCTTCATGGAAAGACAATCGGGGCGATTCGGCGTGATCTCGAGATCGAGGATCTTATCAGAGAGCTGCATATAATCCGCGAACGCCATGCCAACAGGCGCATCCGCGGGCAAGATCATGATGCCCTCATGATCGGAGCCGAGACCAAGCTCGCGTGCCGAGCAATTCATGCCATTGCTCACCACGCCACGCAACTTCGATTTCTTGATCTTGAAATCTCCGAATTCCGCGCCGACCATCGCGACTGGGATCTTGTCATTCTCGTTGAAATTCTGCGCACCACAGACAATTTGCAACGGCTCAGGATTGCCATCTTCGCCCAGGTTGTTCTCACCCACGCTCACCTGACAGACCCACATATGATCAGAATCAGGATGAGCCTTCTTCTCAACGATCTGGCCAACGACCACCTTATCGTAGGTCGCGCCAGCCACTTCAACGCCCTCTACGCCCGTTCCGGTTAGATCGAGACGATCGCAAAACGCCTTCAGGTCGTTTGGCACGTTCACATATTCTTTCAACCATTTAAGAGATACTTTCATCTGCTTTTCTTTCTCTCTATCTTCTCTAGAACTGCCTCAGGAATCGCATATCGCCTTCTAACAACATGCGCAGATCGGCAACGTTGTACTTGAGACATGCGACACGTTCAACGCCTACACCGAATGCGAAACCTGAATACACCTCAGGATCGATGCCAGAATAACGAAGCACATTC
>CABRGJ010000103.1 GCA_902470405.1 uncultured Eggerthella sp. | reverse complement strand
AAATTGTGCTTACGTAAGATAGCGATGATCTCGCGCACGCGCTTCGCGCGCACGCTGCGACTCAGGCCGAACTGGTCTTCAGGATCCACTTCAGCACGTGCAGTGAGGAAATGCTTCAAAAGCGTGTTCTCCGCCATATGAACCCCCTTCAACGTGCGCATCAGCGTGATGCATTGCCTTCATTCTACCTCGATAAATACCTAAACCCAAGAAGGACGCACGGGTCACGCTCTCGCGATCCATGCGTCCTTCCAACGATGCACGACGCGAATCGCGCGCGCATCAAGTCGCTTCGACTTTTCGAGCGAACTACCTTACTGAGCGCTGTCCGAGACTGCTGCAGCTGCAGCATCGTCGGTCACCTTGTCGGCAAGTTCGTTGACCTTTGCAACGAATTCAGCGCGCTGTTCAGGGGTCATCGCCTGCAACTGAGCTGCCAGTGCTTCGTCTCGCACCTGAGCGATGGTATCGCTGGCTTTGTGCTGCAGTTCGGTATTGAGCTGCTTTCCCTGCTCGACCGTGAGCTCCCCCTTTTCGATAAGGTTGTTCACAAGTTCGTTCGCTCGTTCGCCGCCATAGGCCAGCGCACCTACGCCTGCGAGAAAAATATCTTTGAAGCCATCACGAATATCTGCCATGATCGGCACCACCCTTCTTATATCCATTTACCCTAGGTTAAAGTTTAGGCGTTTCGCGAACACTCGGTGCAGACTTCGCCGATTTCAAACAAACCGTAACCCGCATGTCATTTAAGCTGAAGAGCATAAAGGAAATCAAACGGTAAGGAGGGAACGTCCATGGGCTTTCTCGAGGGAAAAACCGCGATCATCACCGGTGGCGGACGAGCTGTTCTTGGCGACGGTTCATGCGGTTCGATCGGCTACGGCATCGCAACGGCATATGCAAAAGAAGGTGCTAACCTGGTCATCACAGGCCGCAATGTAGCGAAGCTCGAAGATGCCAAAGAAGAGCTTGAGCGCCTCTACGGCATCAAAGTGCTGCCCATCCAGGCTGATGTAAGCGCAGGAAATGACAATGCAGCTACCGTGCAGAATGTTATCGATCAGACCATCGAAGCATTCGGCCGCATCGATGTACTGATCAACAACGCTCAGGCATCCGCCTCTGGCATTTCGCTGGCAGACCATACCACCAGCCAGTTCGATCTGGCCATCTATTCTGGACTCTACGCAGCCTTCTACTACATGCAGGCATGCTATCCACACCTGAAGGAGACCAAAGGTACGGTCATCAACTTCGCCTCAGGCGCAGGCCTTTTCGGCAACGTTGGCCAGTGCGCTTATGCTGCGGCCAAAGAAGGCATTCGTGGCCTCACCCGCGTCGCGGCGAACGAATGGGGCGCCGATGGCATCAACGTGAACGTCATCTGCCCGCTCGCCTGGACCGCGCAGCTCGAGAAGTTCCAGCAGGACTATCCCGATGCGTTCGAAGCGAACGTTCATATGCCCCCTATGGGTCATTATGGCAACGTCGAGACCGAGATCGGTCGCCCCTGCGTACAGCTCGCTTCGCCCGACTTCAAGTTCATGTCTGGCGAGACCATCACACTGGAAGGCGGTATGGGCCTGCGCCCCTAGCGCTTCACACAAGAAGGAGAATGATATGGGAATGCTCGAAGGAAAGGTCGCCGTCGTAACAGGCGGCACACGAGGAATCGGATTCGGTATCGTAGAGAAGTTCCTCGAAGAAGGAGCGAAGGTGGCGCTGTTCGGATCTCGCCAAGAGACCGTCGATACTGCGCTCGAAAAGATCAAGCAGAAGAACCCCGATGCACCTGTTCTTGGTCTGCATCCAGCCCTCGGCGATCCCGAAGCGATCGCCGACGCATTCAAGCAAGTGGTCGATACGTTCGGTTCGCTCGACATCCTCGCGAACAACGCTGGCACGGATTCTCGTACGAAGCTCATCGACTACACGCTCGATGAATTCCAGAAGGTCATGAAGCTCAATGTCGAAGCAACCTTCATCTGTTCGCAAGCTGCTGCCCGCATCATGATCGAACAGGGCAAGGGTGGTTCGATTATCAATACCTCTTCGATGGTGAGCATCTATGGCCAACCTTCTGGCTGCGCCTACCCCACCTCGAAGTTCGCTGTGAATGGCATGACCAAATCACTTGCACGCGAGCTCGCTCCTCACAAGATCCGCGTGAATGCTGTCGCACCAGGCGTCACCCACACCGACATGGTCGATGCACTTCCCAAAGAGCTCATCGAACCGCTCATCAAGACCATCCCTCTGGGTCGCATGGGCGAGCCAGAGGATATCGCGAACGCTTTTGCATTCCTTGCTTCCGATATGGCCGACTACATTTCGGGCGATATCCTTTCCGTGGACGGCCTGTCGCGTTCATAGCGTCACGAATAACGTTTTGCTCCAAACGAAGGATCCTTTCGATGCGAGAACTTCGCTTCACGATGTCATGGATCCTTCGTTCTAAGAGCTATAGTTAGAAGAACAGCACCTAGAACGACAAGGATGTAATATGACGGCGACACCAACGAAAGCAACCGATACTTATACGCTCAAGAACGGCGTGGAGATCCCTTGTATCGGATTCGGTACCTACGATACGAGCGACGAGGATGCCTGCCGCGTCGTGCTCGATGCCCTTGAAGTAGGCTATCGCCTCATCGATACCGCTGCCATCGAGACAAGCGGTGTTCCGCGTGAGGAGCTGTTCATCACCTCGAAGGTTTGGAACACTCATCGTGGCTACCGCAAGACCATGGAATCGTTCGAGGCATCGTGCTCACGTTTGGGACTCGATTATATCGACCTGTTCTTGATCCACTGGCCCGCGAACGAGAAGATGTACGGCGAGAAGGCTGAGGCTATCAACGCCGATACGTGGCGCGCACTCGAAGAACTCTACAAGGCGAACAGGGTCCGCGCGATCGGCCTATCGAACTTCAAGCCGCATCATATCGAAGCGCTCATGAAGCACGCTGAGATCGAGCCTGTGGTAGACCAGATCGAATTCTATCCGGGACGCATGCAGGTAGAGACCCTCGAATACTGCCTCGATAAGAACATGGTCGTCGAAGCCTGGAGCCCGCTGGGGCGCGGCAAAACGCTCACGAACGAATCCATCGCTGCGATCGGGGCGCGTTATGGCAAGAGCAACGCACAAGTATGCCTTCGCTGGCTGATCCAGCTCGGCATGCTGCCGCTGCCGAAATCTGGCAATATCGAACGCATGGCACAGAATCTTGACGTGTTCGATTTCGAGCTCACACCTGGCGAGATGGCCATCATGGCCGAACAAACGAATCCGACTGGCCGTTTCTGGGATCCCGACGAGATCGAGTTCTAAGAGCTAACCACAACGAGCGCTCGCACACTTGAGCGATCCTCCAACAAAACTCCTCCAACCAAGCACGAGCCTGTCCATCATCCGTACAAAAGAAAAGCCCGAGCACATTGCCCGGGCTTTTTCATTCATTTAGCCTTAAGCGTATCGTCTTAGTAGCTCGACATCACGCTTGCGGGGAAGAGCGCCTCTTGGAGAACCTCTCCAGAGTCGCTTGCCATCTGCCAGTTACCACCCTGCTTCACAACATCGAAGTTGATGACCTGGGTCTCGGTAGTGGGAAGATCCTTGATGGTGTTGATGACCAGATCACCGATCTTCGTGTTCAGCTCGGTCTGGGTAAGACCCTCGAGCGAACCATCAGCATCAGCCTGCTGAGCTGCCGCAACGAGTGCGCTCTGGAACTTATTCAGATCCTTAGTGGTGAACTTGATGCCAACCGTAGCCTTGTCGCCATCAACCTTCACCTCTTCGATCGCATAATCGAAATCGCTGAAGATTGCTTCGTATGCAGCGGTGGCGGTAATGCCATATGAGCTCAAAGCAGCGAATTCAGTGGATTCGTTTGCAAACGCTTCGATCTCTTCCGTGTCAAAGTTCTTGATCTCATCAAGTTCATTCGTGACCGCGTTGCGAACGGCTTCTTCGCTATTCTCCGCACAGCCCGCCAGGAACATGCAGCTGCATGCGACGAGTAGAGCGAAGAGTGCGACAACGCCCTTGCGTGCCCATGACCAAGTGGTGTTCTCCATTGGGTCTCCTCTCATTGTTTTTCATGCGTTCCACATTGTAACAACACTTTAGGACGAGGGAGGTTGCGATCGCAAACAAAAACGAAACCGGTTTTCGTTCCAAATGAATCTGGACCTAAAGGAGCTTTATCGAATGAGCTCCCAGCGCTTATTCAGTGCGAAGCGCTCGAGGCCCTCGAGGAAGCTGCGTTCGTCTTCAGAAAGCGCCTCGCGAGCGAGCGAGAATAGCAACTCTTCCCATGCCCGCAGGGTCTTCGGGTTCTTTTGGTAGAAGGTCGCGTCGTAGCCCTGCCTGCGGATGGCATCGATCGCATCTTCGATGTCCTGTTCGCTAAGCGGCCATTCATCTTTGCCGCTCTCGTTCTTCACAACTCCAAGCTCCTGCTCGATCCGCGCAAGGCTCTTTTCGCTATAGAAGAGGCCTTTGATGAGCGCCACATATCCCTCTAAGTATTCTTGCGGCAATGAGTCAGCGGGGCGGATCTCGACGAATCGCTTCAAACGCACATCAGGCCAGAACATCGAGATGAGATGCTCGATGTCGTCTTTGGTCATGGTCGAATCCGCATAGATCTCGGCGGTCGTGCGATCAGATTCCGCACGCGGGATGCTCGTACCATCGGGTTGCTTTGCGT
>CABRGJ010000102.1 GCA_902470405.1 uncultured Eggerthella sp. | reverse complement strand
ATCAGCGTTATTTCCCACTCTATCAAGCAGACGGTAAGCTATCCAACAAGTTCATCGTGGTTTCGAATGGAGACCCTGCTCATGCCGATACCATTGTCGATGGTAATGAGCGTGTCGTACGTGCGCGTCTCTACGATGCGAAGTTCTTCTACGATGAGGATCTGAAACAACCGCTCGAAGCATATGTGCCGGCGCTTGCTGATGTGGTCTTCCAAGAAAAACTGGGTACAGTGCTCGATAAGACGGTGCGCATCGAGAAGATCGTCGATCATCTTGCTAGCGTAGCAGGTCTTGAGGCCAAGGATGCAGCCGATGCCAAACGTGCGGCTCACCTTGCGAAGGCCGACCTGGTTACCAGCGCGGTGGTCGAGTTCACCTCGGTGCAGGGCATCATGGGTTCGTACTATGCTGCAGCAGCAGGTGAAACGCCGCAGGTTGCATCTGCGATCGCGCAGCATTATCAACCGAAGTTCGCAGGCGATGCGCTGCCTGATACCATTGTCGGTCAGTTGGTTGCCTTCGCCGATAAGCTCGATACGATCTGCGGCCTGTTTGCGATCGATCAGGGGCCGACGGGCTCGTCCGATCCCTTTGCTATCCGCAGAAGCGCGATCGGTATCGTCAATATGCTCAATGCGGGTCTTCCGGTCTCGCTTGAAAACGCGATCCGCTTTACGCTCGACAACTTCACCGAACTTGCTTTCGATAAGGCTAAGACCCAAAAGCAGATCGAGGACTTCTTCATCACTCGTGCGCGTGTGATGGCGCAGGATGCAGGTCATTCGCTCGATGCGATCGAAGCAGTCCTTGCTGGTGGTGTCAAAGAGCCAGCCGAATTCGCAAAGCGCGTTTCCGTGCTTGAGCGTTTCCGCGCTCAGAATGCTGAAGAAATGCAAGACCTCTCGACCGCTTTTGCGCGTGCGAACAACTTGCGCGACAAAGAGGTGGGTACCGATCTGAATGAAAGCGCACTCGACGAAGTCGAGGTTGCTCTGCGCGATGCAGTGGATAAGGCTGATATGCTGGTTGCCCAAGCCCTTGCAGAAGAGAATTACGAAGAGGCGCTCGTTGCGCTCGCTGCGCTCCGCGTTCCGATCGATACGTTCTTCGATAAGGTCATGATCATGGATGAGGATCCAGTAAAGCGCGCGAACAGGCTTGCGCTCTTGAATCGCTTCATAGGAGTATTTGCGCACGTTGCGGATTTCTCGCATCTGGCGAAGAAATAACAAGATAGTATCGAGCGCCCTGCGAATCTCGCGGGGCGCTTTCGTAGAGAAGGGGAGAAGGGAGGATCGATGCAGAAATGGATCGTGCAAGGAAGCAGGCCGAATAATCTTCCCACTATCCATGTTGTCTCTGATTCGACCGGAACCACAGCCAAGGCTCTCGCGCGCGCAGCTTCAGCGAGCTTTGGGGAGACGAATCCTTATATCGAAACGCTTCCAGGCATCAAGTCGGCTCACGAGCTTACCGAGGAGCTATCGAAACATCTTGCCTATCATCGCACTTCTGATATCCCTGGGCCTTTCATCATCTTCTACACGCTCGTCGACGAAGAGATGCGCTCTGCGCTCGATGCATTCGTTGAACAGGCGCAACACGATCCTGCTGCCGATGAGCATCCTGTCATCGTGGTCGATGTGCTCGATAGGGCTCATGATGCGCTCGCGCAGGCAACAGGTCGTAAGCCTGTGCCGAACCCAGGTGCTATCTATTCGGTTAACGACCAATACTTCAAGCGCCTTGCGGCTGTCGATTTCACCATCAACCATGACGACGGACGCAACCCGCAAGACCTGCGCAAGGCTGACATCGTCTTGATCGGGGTGTCGCGTACCTCGAAGACACCACTGTCGATCTATCTCTCGCAACTCGGCTTCAAGGTGGCCAATGTGCCGCTTGATGCGCAGACCGAACCGCCGAAAGAGCTCTTAGAGGTCGATCCGAATCGTCTATTCGGTCTTACGACCGATCCTGAACTGCTTTCCCGCGTGCGCAAGCGGCGCATGTCGAAGGCGCAACACGTCGCAGCGTCCTATTCTGAGCTCGAGTCGGTCTATGCCGAACTCGAGACCGCACACGATCTTATGAGAAAACTCGGCTGCATCGTCGTTCGCACCGATAATCGTGCAATTGAAGAAACCGCTCAGGAGATTTTGCGGTATTATGAAAGTGCTCATCCGCAATTCTGATGCGGTTGGAGAGGGATTAGTACTCGTTTAAGGAGAAAATGGTGACTGACCAAGTAAAACGCGTCTATGCTTTTGGTAAAGATGCACAGGGTAACAATGTTACTGAGGGTAACACCAACATGAAGGCTATCCTTGGTGGCAAAGGTGCGAACCTTGCAGAAATGGCGAATATCGGCCTACCGGTACCTCCCGGCTTTACTATTTCTTGTCAGACCTGTATGGAATATGCGAATGCGGACAATACCTGGCCTGAAGGTGTGCTCGATACCATCCAGGAATACCGCGAAGATCTCGAAGCGCGTATCGGCAAGAAGATCGGCGACGCGGAAGATCCACTGCTCGTCTCCGTTCGTTCCGGTGCTCCTATGTCCATGCCAGGCATGATGGACACGGTCTTGAACCTTGGCCTTAACGACGAATCCATCAATGGCCTCATCAAGCAGACCGAGAACCCTCGTTTCGCGTGGGACTCCTATCGCCGCTTTATCCAGATGTTCTCCAATGTCGTTATGGACTTGGACGGCGATCTGTTCGAAAATGCTATCACCAACATGAAGCGTGCTCGTGGTGTCGAATCCGATACCGACCTCACTGCTGAAGATCTGCAAGAGCTTGTTGCAGAATTCAAGCGCATCTTCACCGAGAATGTCGATCCGAACGAATATCCATCGCTCGTGGTCGACGGTGTGGTTCAGTTCCCGCAAGATCCTGATGTACAGCTCCAGCTAGCTATCGAAGCGGTCTTCGGCAGCTGGAATAATCCCCGTGCTACCCTCTATCGCAAGCAGAACAAGATCTCCGACGATCTGGGTACCGCAGTCAACGTTCAGTCCATGATCTTCGGTAACAAGGGCGATACGTCTGCAACGGGCGGTGCCTTTACGCGTAACCCGGCTAACGGCGATAAGGAATTCTACGGCGACTATCTGGTCAACGCTCAGGGCGAAGACGTTGTTGCTGGTATCCGCAACACTTCTCCGATCGCCGAGCTTAAGAACACGCCAGGTCTCGAAGAAGCGGGTAAGGAGCTTGAAGGTGTCTTCACGCTGCTCGAGAATCACTTCCGCGATATGTGCGATATCGAGTTCACCATCGAGCAGGGCAAGCTCTGGATGCTCCAGACGCGTGTTGGTAAGCGTACAGCTGCCGCAGCGCTCCATATTGCTATCGAGATGGTGGAAGAGGGTCTCATCACCAAAGAAGAGGCTGTCATGCGCGTCGATCCTGAACAGCTCGATCAGCTGCTCCATCCGCAGTTCGATGCTGATGCTGAATATGATGTCGTTGCAACTGGCCTCAATGCATCTCCAGGTGCCGCAGTGGGTGAGGCGGTCTTCTCCGCTGAAGCTGCGGTCGAAGCAGAGGCTGAAGGTCGCAAGACCGTTTTGGTTCGTTGGGAGACCACGCCAGATGACCTTGCAGGCATGATTGCTGCTGAAGGCATCCTTACTTCCCATGGCGGCAAGACTTCTCACGCAGCAGTTATCGCGCGCGGCATGGGCGCGCCATGCGTTTGCGGTGTCGATGCGCTCAAGATCGACGCTGAAGCTAAGCAGGCAAGCATCTCTGGTACCGATATCGTCATCAAAGAAGGCGATATGATCTCGCTTGACGGTACTACTGGCATCGTCGTGCTGGGAGCGGTCGATCTTGTTCAGCCTGAACTGGCGGGCGATCTCGATACCATCCTTGAATGGGCCGACGAAGTTCGCACCATGGGTGTTCGTGCAAATGCAGATAACCCTGAAGATGCTGAACTTGCTCGTTCCTTTGGTGCACAGGGAATCGGCCTGTGCCGTACTGAGCACATGTTCTTGGGCGATCGCAAGCAGATCATCCAGACATTCATCCTGAATGAAGATGAGACCATCCGCGAAAAGGCAGTGGCTGATCTCTTCGCAGCTCAGACAGGTGACTTCCTGGGCATGTTCAAGGCGATGGACGGCCTGCCGGTCATCGTTCGTCTGCTCGACCCGCCACTGCATGAATTCCTCGAAAGCCCGCGTGCGCTCGATGTCGAGATCGCTCGTCTCGAAGCGACTGGCGCCGATGCGAATGTCATCGCTCAGAAGCGTCAGCTCATGGAGCAGATCGATAGCTTCGCGGAGCAGAACCCGATGCTCGGTCTTCGTGGCTGCCGTTTGGCTATCAAATATCCTGTTCTTCCACGCATGCAAGTTCGCGCGATCGCAACGGCTATGGCTCAGCTCAAAAAGGAAGGCCTCGATCCAAAGCCCGAGATCATGATCCCGCTCGTTTCTGTTAAGCCTGAACTCGAGAAGCTTCGCGCGCTCGCTCAAGAGGTCATCGCTGAAGTCGAGGCTGCTGAAGGCGTTCAGCTCGATATTCCGATCGGTACCATGATCGAGCTTCCTCGTGCTGCTGTTACAGCTGACGAGATCGCTCAGGTCGCAGACTTCTTCTCTTTTGGCACCAACGATCTTACGCAGACCACCTTCGGGTTCTCGCGTGACGATGTTGAATCTGAATTCGTCCCTCAGTATCTGGCGGAGCGCTTGCTGCCCTATAATCCGTTTGCAACGGTCGATCCAGGATATCACCATTCTCCAAGGACTTTGGTTCTT